>JABFSB010000193.1 GCA_013140875.1 Acidobacteriota bacterium | reverse complement strand
CCTTTGATGGCACTCAGGCCGAAACGAACCGCGTCTGGAAATGGCGTAAAGCCGTTCTCGCTTTCGTTAATGTCCGGCGGAAGCATTTTCAATCCCATCGACCGGAGTTCGTTTGAGTATTTATAGACCTTGGCGCTGTCGTCAGCTTCGTGGGAAAGGACCGCAGCGAAGAAATACGTCGGATAATGAGCCTTGAGATAACCTGTCTGAAAGGCCAGATAAGCGTACGCGATACTGTGGCTGCGGTTGAATCCATAATCCGCGAACTGGGCCATCAGCTTGAAGATCTCGTCAGCCTTGTCTTTTGGAATGCCATTCTTTACGGCGCCTTCGGTAAACTTAAGTTCCTCCTTGGCCATTGCCTCGCGCTTCTTTTTGCCCATAGCGCGACGCATCATATCTGCTTCGCCGAGGCTGTATCCTGCGAGCTTCTGGGCAAGCTGCATGATCTGTTCCTGATAGACCAGCACGCCGTACGTGTTGCTGAGAATCTCCTCCATCTCCTTTACCAGATACCTAACCTTTTTCTCGCCGCGAAAACGCGCAATGAAGTCCGGGATCATTCCGCCATCGATCGGGCCCGGGCGATATAATGCATTTAGTGCCGACAAATCTTCGAGCTCGCGCGGCCCCATCTTGCGGCAGATGTCCTGCATGCCCGAAGATTCGAATTGGAAAACTGCATCCGTGCGGCCTTCACGGAAAAGCTCCATCGTCTTTTCATCATTGAGTGGAACAGCGTTCCAGTCGATCTCGATCCCGGCACGCTGCCTCATCGCGTTAAGACAATCCTGAATTATGGTCAGCGTCGTTAGACCGAGGAAGTCCATCTTTAGCATGCCGACCTTTTCGAGATCACCCATCGGAAACTGGCTGGTCAGTTCGCTCTTGGCCGACATCGCAACCGGGACCAATTCATGAAGCGGTTTGGGTGAGATCACAACTCCCGCGGCGTGAACCGATGTGTGACGGGCACAGCCCTCGACCCTCAGCGCAATGTTGACCAGATCTTTTATCCTCGGGTCCGTTTCAACCGCACTCTTAAGTTCCGGCACGCGTTCAAGCGCCTGTGAGATCGAGATATTGCGCCCGCGTTCAGGCGGCGGGATAAGCTTTGCAATGCGCTCGACGTCACCGTACGGCATGTTCAAGGCCCGGCCTACGTCTTTTATCGCCGCCCGAGAAGCCATCGTTCCAAAAGTGATGATCTGGCAAACCGATTCGCGTCCATAAAGCTCGGTTACGTGATTGATCACTTCGCCCCTGCCGCGAATGCAAAAGTCGATATCGATATCCGGCATTGAAACGCGTTCGCGGTTCAGAAATCGTTCGAATAGCAGATCGTACTGCAGCGGGTCGATGCCCGTAATACCGAGCACGTACGCGACAAGCGAACCTGCGGCAGATCCGCGTCCCGGGCCGACAGGAATTCCTTTCTCGACCGCGTACTTGATAAAGTCCCAAACGATGAGAAAGTATCCTTCGTAACCCATCCCCTCGATAACCTGGACCTCGCGGTCAAGCCGTTCCTGATAAGCTTCGGGGTCGTATTTGAGTTGGCCGGTTTCCTGCATCGGCAGAAGCATCGTTCGCTTTCGTTCTTCGAATCCGTTCGCGACCTGAAGCTCAAAATATTCGGCGAGCGTTTTGCAAGTCGAATCTGCTGGAATCGGGTAGTGCGGAAGTATAAGATTTTGGTCGTCAATCGCGAGATCCAGAATGCAGGACTGAGCGATCTCGAGCGTATTGTTGAGTGCCTCCGGCAGTTCGCTGCCGAATAAGTCCCACATTTCGCTCGCTGAACGCAAATAGTACTTTGACGAACCGTTACTTAATTCGCCGCCGGGCCGCGCGGTCCTTCCTTCGCCGATGCACAACATCACTTCGTGGGCACGGGCGTCGGCTTCTAACAGATAGCGGGCATCGTTTCCCGCAACGATCGGGATGCCGGTAGATCGCGAAAGCTCGACCGTTCGGCGGATCTGCTCCGTCTGTTCATCCAGCCCGTGGTCTAGCAGCTCGAGATAGAAATTTCCCTTGCCGAAGATCGATTCAAAGTTCTTTGCCGCCGATAACGCTTTGTCGTCGTTACCGCTTGCTAAATAATGCCCGATCGAGCCGCTGCCTCCGCCGGAAAGGGCTATCAAACCCTCGCTATTCTCAGCCAGCAGGTCGAGATCGATCCGCGGCTTATGGTGAAAACCGTCGGTAAATGCTTTCGAGGACAGGCGGACTAGATTCTGATATCCCGTCAGATCGCGTGCTAGCAGGATGAGATTGTAGTACGGCCTCTCACCAGCACTAATAGACGAACTTGCTTCCGACAGGCTCGAAGATGCGACAAATGCCTCGTAACCTAATATCGGCCTGACGCCCGCCGATCTCATTGTGCTGTAAAAGGATACGGCCCCGTACATATTGCCGTAATCGGTTATCGCGCACGCCTGCATCTCCAGTTCGTTCAACTTTGCCGCCAGGGGCTTTAGTTGGATTGTGCTCTGCAACAGGCTATAATCCGTATGCAGGTGCAGGTGAACAAAGTCGCGCGATTTGAATTTTAACGGGTCCATCGTGTTCGTTGTCTATGAAAAAAGTCTATCTTGAAACGTTCGGCTGTCAAATGAACGTATCGGATTCCGAGCGGGTCGCCACAACACTCGCAAAAAAAGGATTCGAGATGACTTTGCGCGAAGATCAGGCAGATGTCGTTCTCATCAACACATGCTCCGTTCGCGAGAAAGCGGAGCAGAAACTATACACTCAGGTAGGCCGCATTCGGCATTCCGGCCGGCCCAAACCGGTCGTAGGCGTCCTCGGTTGTGTTGCCCAGTTGGAAGGTGAAACCCTCTTTAAAAAGATCGAAGGCATCGACCTTGTGGTCGGGACAAAAGCGGTCGGCCGCATTTCGGATGTGATACAGCGGGTACTCGACGGCGAAGAGGGAATCGTCGATCTTGGCGAGCGGGAGAAGGATTACGACTGGAATGTATCGGACGCGCAGCGCCATTCGCCTTACGTCGCCTTTGTCCCGATCATCGAAGGGTGCAATAAGTTCTGTACTTACTGCATAGTTCCCTTTTCGCGCGGCAGGGAAGTCAGCCTTCCGGCATCTGAAATAATCAGGTCGGTTTTGGAAATGCGGCGTTCCGGCGTAAAAGAGATTCATTTGATCGGCCAGAACGTAAATAGCTACCGGCCTGAATCGGACAGCGGGCTTGAAGGATTCGAAGGTGCAACGCCATTTTCCCGGCTGCTCCGAGCGGTATCGGCAACCGGCATCGAGCGGATCAAATTTAATACGTCGTTTCCGCGTGACTTCAAGGCGGATATTGTCGATGCGATCAACGAACACGAAAATCTTTGCAATTGGGTGCATTTGCCGGTTCAGTCAGGAAGCGACCGGGTTCTCGGCCTGATGAAGCGTGGCCACACAAGTGAAAGTTACAAAAAAAAGATCGACTATCTCAGATCGTCCCCGAGAGATATATCGATTACGACGGACATTATTGTTGGATTTCCGGGCGAGACAGGCGAGGATTTTAAGCGTACCGTCGAGCTGGTCGAATACGCCGGTTATGACGCCGCCTACATTTTTAAGTATTCTCCACGTCCGGGAACGCCAGCCTACAGCATGGACGACGATGTGTCTCCCGAAGAAAAGACCGATCGTTTTCTCGAACTCGAAACCGCACAGAGAAAGTCGCAGAATGAACGGCTTAAAAGATACATCGGTAAAGATCTCGAAGTACTTGTGGAAAAACAAGCCGTACGCATGGAAATGCAGGTGTCCGGGCATTCTACCTGTCACAAGGTAGTTAATTTCAACGGCCCCGCCGAGCTGATCGGTTCGATCGAGAAGGTACGAATTACCGAGGTGAAATCAAACTCGCTGTTCGGCGAACTTTGTAACGATTCGAAAGCCGCGATGCAATTATGCTAGTCGAAGTTAAAATAGGCGCTCTGATAATGGACCCGAACACGAACTCACCGATAGTCGTGCTGAAAGGTATTGATTCGGAAACCGTGCTTCCGATCTGGGTCGGCGCGTTCGAGGCCAACGCCATCGCGCTCGAGATCGAAAAGATCGTTCCGCAGCGTCCGATGACGCACGACCTGCTTCGAAACCTTATTGTCGAGTGTGGTTTGCGGCCCTCGCGCGTAATTGTGACTGACCTTCTTGAGAACACATTTTACGCTCTGATAGAATTGCGCAATGAGAACGATGAATTAGTATCGATGGATGCTCGACCCTCAGACGCGATAGCCCTCGCCCTTCGTCTTGATTGCCCGATTTATGTCCAGCAAAAGGTCATCGACTTGTCCGCCGCATCGAACCAGGGCGATGCTGAAAAAACCGGTGATGACGAGGCGTTGCATCCACCCGAAGACTGGCCCGATCTGATCGGGTAAGTCATCGTGAGACTGGCTTTCCGGCCTGTCGTTTTGAAATTTTCTGTGTGCGGCTTCGCCGAAACAGGCTAAAGTCCGTTTTAAGTTTTTTAGGAATGATAATTGTAATCGCCAACCAAAAAGGCGGCGTGGGTAAGACCACGACCGCCATCAATCTGGCTGCGGGACTTGCCGGCCAGAAG
>JABFSB010000501.1 GCA_013140875.1 Acidobacteriota bacterium | reverse complement strand
GGCGCGGCTGGTGATGGAGAAAACAGAGCACGTTCTGCTGGCGGGCGAAGGCGCCAATCAATTTGCGGAGCAACTCGGCATCCACGCGGAACGGGACGAATATTTCTTTACCGAACACCGCTGGCTGCAATTACAGGAAGCAATCGCGGCCGGCCGCGTCCAATTGGACCACGCTGTTGCAAAACCTGTCGGGACCGTCGGGGCCGTCGCCTGCGACAAGAAGGGAAATCTCGCCGCCGCGACCTCGACAGGCGGCATGACCATCAAGAAATTCGGCCGCGTCGGAGACACGCCGCTGATCGGGTCGGGCACATATGCGGACGAATTTTGCGCCGTCTCATGTACCGGCCACGGCGAATACTTCATGCTCGGCGTAACCGCGTTCGACGTCGCCGCCCGGATGAAGTATAAAAACTCGACATTAGAAATCGCCGCCCGCGAGACCATCGACCGCCTCACTCAAATTAAAGGCGAAGGCGGGTTGATCGCCGTCGATACGAAGGGAAACGTCACATTGCCATTCAACTCCGAGGGAATGTATCGGGGCTGGGTTAATGCCGACGGCGAACTTATTACGGCTATTTTTGGTTCGGAATAACGAATAGCGAATAACGTATAACGAATAATTTATTCCCTGCTTCGAGCGGTCTTTAGTGAGCTGATCAGCAGTTTTTTCAGCTCTTGGCAATCTTCGATCATGGACGCGGCGAGTTTTTTGCCGATAAATTCGGAATTGCGCAGCAGTCTGAGCCAGAAATTTGTCTTGAACGCTTCTTTATTTGCAAGAGAATATTTCAAGATAAAATCCGAATGGTCGGGCGATTGGCTGGCTTCCTCGATAAAAACACCGATCGCCGTACCGGAATCAAGCACTTTTCTGGAAAGCACATACTCCTTCTTTTCGTTATTGAGGTATTCACTCAACTTAACTATCCGAAGGGCAAATTTGTAAGATTTTTCTTGTAAAAGATTTCCTGCCATTTTTCTTCTCCTTATTCCTTTTTCGTTATTCCTTATTCGTTACTTCGGAACAAACGATCCAACCGAAAGCACTTGTCCATCAGTTGAAAACCGGATCGTTCCATATTCGCCGGTCGTCATTACAATCGCTCCAGTATTTAGCCAGCGTTCGACGACATCTTTGTTGGGGTGATGAAACGGCGAGCGTCGGCCGACGGGAATCACGGCGAACCGGGCTTGCGTGGCATTTACGAAAGCCTCGGTCGAAGATGTTTTGCTGCCGTGGTGCGGCACTTTTACCACGTCGGCTCGAAGATCGGTTTCGTTGAGAAGTTCGGTTTCGACGGCACGCTCCGCGTCGCCGGTTAGTAGAAACTCGCGTTCGCCAAACACTAAACGAATTACCACGGAACGGTCATTTTCCGATGTTGTGATAAGGGTTGAATTCGGCGGATTGAGGATCTCTACCGCGACTCCGCCGATATCGAACCGGTCGCCGCGGGCAACGACTTTTGTCGGTGTTTTGTTTGCGTTCAGGACTTCGATCAACCTTGCCTGATCGGAATCGTCGGATTCCGAGTTTCCAAGCCAGGCTTCTCCAACGCCGAAATTTCTGGCTACATCTGTCAATCCCTGAATGTGGTCGGCGTCCGCGTGTGTGGCGACAATGCGGTCCACCCGCGAATAGCCTTTTTGCCAGAGAAACTCGGATACGACCATTTCGCCTATAGAGGGCGAGTCCGGTTTGAACGTTTCCTCTCCGTCATCGAATGAGCGTCGGCCTCCTCCGTCGATCAGCATCGTTTCGCCGTTTGGAAATGTAACGAAGATCGAATCGCCCTGGCCGACGTCCAGGAATTCGACATAAAGCCTTCCGTCCGCACGCGGCGAACTAAACGGGTGGAACACGATAATCATGGCGGCTGTCGCCATCATAGTGCCGGCCAGGGCTAGGGTCGTGCGGTTAAACACCGAAGCTTTCGGCCGGACGGCGAACGGGTCCCAAACGTAAGCCGCGAGTCCGACGAAAGACACAAGAAGAATGTAAAAAGCGTATAGCTCGAACTCCACACCGGCGTACACTGGAACGCGAAAGCTGAGCCAACCGCGATCCAGGAATTCACCCGGGAATACCATCAACCGGTGAATAAGTTCTGCAACCCGAATAAACGGCAACGCAAGTAATTCGTTGATGTATGAGAAAAAAATGGCAAAAAGCGAAGCGAACGATTCGATCGCGATCAGCACGCCGGTCCAAAGATTCAGCGGAATCGATGCGGGCGTAACGCGGTGAAAATAGTGAACGGTCAGCGGAAGCATAGCCGTCTGGACAATGGCCGAGACAAGGATGCCTTCGAAAAGATAAGCGATGACCTTTTGCAAACGGACTCCCACAATCGAAGGTAAAAACGGATGTTTGAAGAGTTTGGCGGACCATACGTTCCGGCCCGATTCGATGTCCCAAACCTTTTCGTTCCAATAGAGTGTCTCGCAAACCCGTTGATACCAGCCAGGAACGTTTGCGGGAAATGGTTGTGTTCTGGTCGGCGTCCACGTGCCGATCTCTCGCAGCGTTTTGATCAATGGAAAGGCGGCGATCACGATGGCGCCGACACTGACAAAAGTAAGCTGAAACGACGGCGAGAAAAGATCGTTCGGACGCCAGGCGAGCAGGACCAATCCGCACGTGCCGAACGCGTTAGCAAGCGAGCCGCTGCGGTGGATCACGAATGAAAACCACAGCACCGTGAACATCAAACTCGCACGCACGACCGGAATATCCGCCCCGACCGCGAGCGTGTAAAGCCACAGGAACGTGCAGACGATAACGAACTGAACGATCTTTCGCTTGGTGAAAAGCCCAACAAACAATGCGGCAAGGCCGCCGATGAACGTGATGTGAAGACCGGAAATAACCAGGATGTGAAACGTGCCGCCTTCGCGAAAAATGTCGGCCGTTTGTTTATCCAGAAAATGCTTGTTTCCAAGCAGCGACGCGATCATAACGCCCGAAACCTGAGGACTGAACATCTCGCGGAACTCTGCGATCAGACGTTCGCGGAAACTAAAAACGGAAGTCTTCGGACTGAAGACGTCGGGCTGGCCGATGATTGTAATGGAGAGAGGCGTTTTGACCGAACACGTCGCGTCCATGCCTTGCCATTCGAGCACTTTTCGGCGTGACAGTCCGCCCGGATTACGAAATTCATCGTCGCGTTTCAATTCACAAGAGAACCGAATACGAGTGCCGTCGCGAAGGTCCTGAATCGATTCCTGCTCTGCCTCGCTCGATGGCGAAAATACGCGTATCCGGCCGGAAGCATTTTGAGGCTGGCCGGCCAGGACAACGGACTCAGCGTCGATCAGGGCGAAGAAACTGTCTGGTGTGACTTCGACGCTGCCCCTGACCACGCCGGTTATTTCGACAGATTCTCCGAACGGGATACGTTGCTCGTCGTACAGGCGGCGAATTCGGTCGGGCGAAATGGAGTTTTCACTTGCGCATTGTGCGACCGATCCCGCAAAGACGAACGCGGCAAAGATCAACACGGTCGCGAATGGGTGTTTTCTAAATACGAATGAAGCAGCCGCAAAGGCGAGACATAGAGAGGTAAGAACTACTGAACCTAAAGGCAGGTACGCGGCTGCCCCGATGCCAAGGGCAAAGCAGATCGCCAGCCAAAGCATCGGTGCATTCGCAAACTGAGAGACTTTCGGTGTGGGCATCCGCCGATGAGTTTACCCAAAATCGCTTTTCGTTAACAGTCTGGAAGCAGACGTTTTACAGTTGCCGACTTCGAAGCCTCAAGGCATTTGCGATCACAGAGACCGAACTAAACGTCATCGCGGCACTTGCGATCATCGGCGAAAGAAGCAGTCCGAAAACAGGGAAGAGCACACCCGCAGCGATCGGAACGCCGACGATGTTATAGACGAACGCGAAGAATAGGTTCTGGCGAATGTTTTTCATCGTCGCACGGCTCAGGTTTCTTGCTTTCAAAATGCCGTCAAGGTCGGGGCGGAGCAGCGTTATGTCGGCCGATTCGATGGCTACATCGGTGCCGCTCGCGAACGCGATACCGACATCCGCCTGAGCTAACGCGGGAGCATCATTTACTCCGTCACCCGCCATGGCGACGATCTTTCCCTGTGCTTGAAGTTCTTTGACCTTTGCGGCCTTGTCCTGCGGCATTACCTCGGCGAAGACCTGGTCGATGCCAAGCTCTTTCGCAACCGCCTCGGCTGTCTGACGGTTGTCGCCGGTCATCATAACGACCTGAATGCCTTGTTTGTGAAGATGGTCAATGGCCGTTTTGGCAGAAGGTTTGATCGCGTCAGCGACTGCTATCAAACCGACGAACTCGCCGTCCAAGGCCACGCGCAAAACAGTTAGGCCTCTCTTCCTTAATTCTTCTTCTTCGCGGCTTTGCGTCTTTGCGGGAAACATCTTTTGATTTCCCACCGCGACGCTTTGGCTTCCAACCGCACCTCTCACGCCGACACCGGTGATCGACTCGAAGTCGGTAACACTCAAAGGGGTGAGGCCGCGAGATTCTGCCTCTTTGGTGAGGGCCGAGGCAAGAGGATGTTCGCTGTGGCGTTCCAGCGAGGCGGCCAGACGAAGTATTTGGTCGACGGACTGTTGCTCCCGTTCAGGGAGCGATTCAGCTTGTCCCTCCAACCCAGGGTTGCGGCCTTCGGCCTTACCCTGGGCTATTATATTCGTCCCTTTCAGGGACAAGAGAATGGGAATCACATTTCTGACGGTCGGCTTGCCTTCGGTAAGCGTTCCGGTTTTGTCGATAACTATCGCGTTCACCTTCTCCAGCGTTTCCAGTGCTTCGGCTTTTTTGATCAACACGCCGTTCTTTGCACCGTGTCCCGTACCGACCATTATCGACATTGGTGTGGCGAGCCCGAGGGCGCAGGGGCAGGCGATTATCAGGACAGAGACTGCCGCGACGATCGCGTAGGCGAGTGAGCCAAGGGCGAGCCACACGCCGAATGCTATCAGGGCCACAAGGATGACAGCCGGAACAAAATAAGCCGAAACCACATCTGCCAGCCGCTGGATCGGTGCGCGAGAGCGTTGAGCCTCACCGACCATCTTCACGATCTGTGCAAGCAAAGTGTCGCTGCCGATGCGTTCGGCTTTCATCAGAAAGCTGCGATTGCCGTTGATCGTTCCACCGATGACCTTGCTGCCCGCGGATTTTTCGACCGGCATCGACTCGCCGGTGACCATCGATTCGTCGATAGACGTTTCGCCCTCGATGAGCTCACCATCAGTCGGTACCTTTTCATTAGCCTTCACCCGCAGCGTTTGCCAGGCCTGAACGTGACGCAGGTCTATGACCTCTTCGCTGCCGTCCGCTCGCACGACCGTCGCGTTTTCGGGAGCCAGTCGAAGCAATTCTTTGATCGCCGACGACGTCTGAGAACGTGCCTTCAGCTCCAGAACCTGTCCAAGCAGAACGAGCGTCGTTATCACGGCAGCCGATTCGAAATATCCCGGGACAAGGCCCGAATGAGCGTCACGCATCTCGACCGGAAACCATCCGGGCACGAACAATGCCGCCAAACTCAATAAATAAGCTGCCCCTGTACCGATAGCGATAAGCGTAAACATATTCGGGCTTGCGTTTTTTATCGAAGCCCATGCACGTTCAAAGAAGGGCCAGCCACCCCAAAGAACGACGGGCGTCGCCAACACGAACTGAATCCACATCGAGAGGTTCGAGGCTCGTCCGTGCGGCCACGACGGAAAGATCGAGTTAAAATCGACAAACATCTCCGCCATCACCAGCACAAAAAACGGTACGGTCAGCACCGCCGATATCCAGAACCGGCGTTTCATATCGACATATTCCGGGTCCGGCGCATCGTCCAGCGTGATCTCTTTCGGCTCTAGAGCCATCCCGCATTTCGGACACGAACCGGGACCGATCTGGACGACCTCCGGATGCATCGGGCAGGTGTACTCGGCGGAAGAATGTGAGACAGGAGATAAGAGACTGGAGTCAGGAAATTCGCTTTCTCGTCTCAAAAAACGCTCCGGGTCGGCGGCAAATCTTTCCTTGCAGCCGGGGTTACAGAAATAATAGGACTTCCCGTCATGCTCATATTCCGCCGCGGCCGTTTCGGGCATCACCAGCATCTTGCACACCGGATCGACCTGCGGTTCCGGCGCATCTGCACTTTTTGAACGTCCTATTGGAATGGGCTGCTGCATATTTCCGGCGTTATTCGTTTTTCGTTATTCCTTATTCGTTATTCCGGACCGGTTATTTCCTTATTCTAAGCAATTGTGGAAAGCCAAAGCCATTGCAGATGTCTTTAAATAGGAGAACCTGAACTCAGGTACTCCGACCTTATCCGAAAAGGCAATCGCCCTTGGGCGAGCGCAAAGCCAGGAATCCTGCAAAAAGGATCGTCCGGCTGCCGAAGTGAGGTTTAATGACGTTCCGTTCCTTACTATTAACAGCATCCATAGCCATATTTTCTGCGGCCGTAATTGCCCAGGGTGTAAATCCTTCTCACGTGAGCCTGCGCGCCGGCGGCATGGTCATCGACCGTGTGCCGGCTATGGCCGATACCGCGATTACTCCGGCAGCGGTACGGGCTCTTGAAAAGGATGCGTTCCAGTTGATCAATACCGAGCGTGCGTTGGCCGGCCTATCGGCCCTTAAATGGAGCGACAAGGTTGCCGATGTCGCACGCCTGCATTCGAACAATATGGCCGACTACGACTTTTTCAGCCATAAAGGTCTGGACGGGTTGATGGTCGATGAGCGTGCCGCCCAGTTAAAGATGGGAGCATGGAAAGCGATCGGTGAGAACATCGCGTTTATGAAAGGATACGAACACCCGGTGGCGACCGCTGTTGAAAAATGGCTCCAATCGCCCAGCCACAAGAAAAATCTGCTCGACCCCGACTGGACAGAAACCGCGATAGGGCTTGCGGTAACGGCGGACGGCAAATATTACTTTACTCAGGTTTTCATCAGATAGTCTCGAGTTCAAGGTCTAAAGTCCAAGGTCCGATTTTCCGTCGGGTTTTGGACTTTAGACTTTCGACTTTAGACTATTCCAGTGTTTACTCTACCGTCATTTGCCAAGATAAACCTGATGCTTCGCGTTTTGGGTAAACGCGCCGACGGGTTTCATGAGATATTTACGGTTTTTCAGACCGTATCTCTTTGCGACGACATCACTTTTTCGGAAAGCGGCGAGATCGGACTCACTTGTTCGAATCGGGGCCTCCCGACCGACGAAAAGAACCTAATCGTCCGGGCGGCGTTAATGCTGCGTGAACGCTCGGGTTTATCCAGCGGCGCGGCGATGCACTTGAAAAAGCGTATTCCGTCACCTGGAGGTTTGGGCGGCGGTTCGTCCAATGCGGCGGTCGCTCTGATCGGGCTTAAACGATTGTGGGATTTGGACTTAACACACGCAGACCTGATCGAGATAGCGGCTGAACTTGGGTCCGATGTTCCTTTTTTCCTTTTGGGCGGGACCGCGTTCGGAACCGGAACCGGCACGTGCGTCGAGCCGGTGGCGGACGCGGACGGTCAATTTTTGCTGATCGTTACGCCCGCAGCCAACGTGGCCACAAAGGAAGCCTACGCACGGCTTAATGTCCAAAACTTGACAACGGAAGAGGCGAAACGTATTCTCTTTGTTTGCCGTTCTGAAGCCGAAAGCCTCGATTTACGGCATTCGGCACTAAAGAACGACATCGAGCCGGCAGTGTTTGCGGCTCATCCCGAGGTCGAAAGGGTCAAAAAGACGCTGATCGAACTCGGGGCCGTGAACGCTCTGATGAGTGGAAGCGGCGGAAGCGTTTTTGCGGTTTTTGAAAAAGAAGAGACACGGCAGACAGCACTTAAAGCCCTTGACGATGAGGTCAACTGGCGAAAGTTTGCCGTAGCGGCAGTCTCGCGGGATGAATACCGCGAGAAGGTGTACGGCGAACTTTAGTTTGCCGCACGATAAGGCTGAAGCTTGTCGGACACCGGGCCGTTTCCGATCAAGTTTCTCGAAATTAGCATTGGGGCGTAGCCAAGTGGTAAGGCACCGGTCTTTGGATCCGGCATTCGTAGGTTCGAGTCCTCCCGCCCCAGCCAATTTGCGAACATCGGAACGGCTGCCTATATTTGGCGGCCGTTTTTAATTTTGTTCAGAGCTCACGCTTTAGCGTGCTCTGCTGATAAGCAAGCTGAAGCTTGGACTCTAAACTTTTAGATGAGCGTAACGGGCGGCATAAAGATCTTTTCGGGAAACGCACACCCGGCGTTGGCGCATGAGATTTGCAGCGAGCTTCAGTGCGATCTCGGTAAGGCCAGCACCGAGAGATTCTCGGACGGTGAGTTCAATTTTCAGATCGGCGAGAACGTCCGGGGGCACGACGTATTTATCGTTCAGCCGACCTGTCCGCCGTCCGACAGGCATTTGATGGAGCTGTTGATAATGATCGACACCTTTGTCAGGGCCTCGGCCGAACGCGTAACGGCCGTTATTCCGTATTTCGGTTATTCGCGATCGGACAAAAAAGATCGGCCGCGTGTGCCGATCGCGGCGAAGCTGGTCGCAAACTTGATAACTAAGGCCGGTACGCATCGTGTTTTGACGATCGATCTGCACGCTTCGCAAATCGGCGGATTCTTCGACATACCGGTCGACCACCTATACGCGGCTCCGATCATCGTCGAGTATTTCAAGGCGAACCCGATGGACAATCTCATCGTAGTCGCCCCGGATACCGGAGGCGCCGAACGTGCCCGGGCTTACGCAAAACGCCTTAACGCCGGGCTGGCACTTTGCGATAAACGGCGTGAAAGGGCGAACGAAGCCGATGTAATGAACATCGTCGGTGACGTCCGCGGAAAGAATTGTTTGATCGTCGACGATATGTGCGACACCGGCGGAACGATCTGCAAGGTCGCAAAAGCCCTGCATGAGGCTGGGGCGAACGAGATATGTGCGGTTTTCACCCACGCGGTGCTCTCCGGCAAGGCGATCGATAACATCGACGAATCGTATTTGAAAAAGGTGATCGTTACCAACACGATCCCGCTCGGCGATCGCCACAGTGACAAGATAGAGGTTTTAAGCGTGGCGAAGCTGCTGGCCTCGGCGATCAAATCGATTCATGACGAGACGAGTGTTTCGTCGCTGTTTATATAACCGTACGACAGGCTTTTAGCCTGTCGAGGAGCGACAGGCTAAAAAGCCCGTCGAACTGAATACTATGGCTGAAAAATTTGTAATTAAGGCTGAAAAGCGTAGTGAATTGGGCAAGAACGTGTCGCGCCGCTTGCGAGTTGCAGGCAAGATTCCGGTCGTCGTTTACGGCGGCGGGACCGAAAGTCTTGCGGCCGCGGCGGAGTTAAGGGACCTGGCCGCGATCCTGCGTACGGATACCGGTGTGAACTCAGTTTTCTCGCTCGATATCGCTGGCGACATAAACGACGTGATCTTTCAGGACCGACAGATCCATCCGGTGACCGGACGGCTGATCCATGCCGATCTTCGACGGTTTGCAAAGGGCGAGAAGATTGAAATGACGGTGCCGATCCACCTCGAGGGAGAGCCTGAAGCGCTCAAGGAAGAGGGCGCGGTCCTGAACCAGGCAATGCGTGAGATCAAGGTTCTTTGCGAACCTGCAAAAACGCCCGATTCGATCAATGTCGACATCAGCGGCCTGACCCAAGAGCACGCGATCCACGTTTCGGACCTGAAAGTCGGCGAAGGTATCGAGATAAGCGAATCGCCGGAAACGGTGGTTGCCTCCATCGCGATGGTGAAGGAAGCCGATCTCGAACCCCAGCTTGAAGAAGGAGCCGAGCCTGAAGTAGTTGGCGAGAAGCCTGAAGAACCGGCCGAAGGCGGCGAGTAATACGACAGTGGTCAGTGATCGGTGTTCAGTTGTGAGTCGAAGCCGGAAGATTAAATCTTCACTAACCACTGGGCACTGACCACGGACCACTGTATGAGTTGGTTGATCGTCGGCCTCGGGAATCCGGGCGCCGAGTACGAACGAACGCGGCACAATTTAGGATTTATGTTGGTCGACCTGCTTGCGGCCGAGGCAAATGCCCAGGTAAAGCGCTCGGAATGCCGGGCATTGGTCGGACGGGCCGAGATCGAAGGCCGGATAGCCGAGCTGGTCAAGCCGCAGACCTATATGAACCTGAGCGGCGAGGCCGTCAATTGCTTGCTCCAAAAAGAGGAGCGAAGCCGTGAACGGCTGATAGTGATTTCGGACGATCTTGCTTTACCGTTCGGAAAGATCAGACTAAGGCCGCAGGGAACGCACGGCGGCCAAAACGGATTGAGATCGATTATCGATTGTTTGAAAACGAACGAGTTTATTCGGCTTAGGATCGGCATCGCGCCGGAGCATCCGATATCGAACGCGAAAAATTTCGTGCTCGAAAGGTTCGGGAAAAACGAAGCCGAAACGGTCGACGAAGTTTTGAAAATCAGTGCCGACGCGGTCCGCACCGTTTTAAGAGATGGTGTGGATAGAGCGATGGCGGAGTTTAATTGAAAGATTTGATGATTGGACCATTTGATCATTGATTCATTTGTGAATTGTAGAAATGATCAGATGACTCAACGATTCAATGGCAAATCGATAACGAACCTTCTTGCTTCAACCCAAACGTGTTGAGGCTCGAGAGCCAAAAGGAGGAAATTAAATTGGCAAATAGAACATACGAAGTAATGTATATCGTCGATCCGGAAACAACGGTCGACAAGATCGGCAAGCTCAACGAAGCTGTCGGGCAGCTTATCGAAAAACAGGGCGGCACGGTTGTCCGAATGGACGACATCGGCCAGCGAACGCTTGCATACCCGATCAAAAAGCGTACGGAAGGGCACTACGTTCTTTTCGAGATCGACGGCAGCGGCCAGGAGATCATGGAGCTCGAACGCCGCATGCGCGTCAACGATATGATCATGCGCTATATCACGGTCCGCGTCGATGAAGACCGCAAAAAGGCTGACAAGATGCGGGCAAAACGTGAAAAACGAGCAAGCCAGCGTGCAAAATTTCGTTCCACGGAAGAAACCGCTGTTGCGGAACCGGCCGCGGAGGTGCAGGCTTAAGAAGAGGGAATTATGGCTGAAAACGAATTTGAACAAAGAGAGAATTTTGTCCCGGGCGGCGAAGAAATGTTTGGCGACAAGGCCCCGCGGCGTTATCAGAGAAGGCGTCCGCGTCAGGTCATTCCGGATTATGTCGATTGGCGCGATGTCGACTTTCTGCGGCAGTTCATACCGGAACGCGGCAAGATCATGCCCCGCCGTATATCGGGAATTTCCGCGAAAGACCAGCGACGGCTTGCGACAGCGATCAAACGAGCGCGATCGATGGCCCTGCTTCCCTACGTTTGGGAATAGGTCGGAGCCGGGAGCGGCAGCGACCGGACTCTTTAAGTGGGACGAAGACGTTCCCGCAAAGTCGCAAAGACGCGAAGAAGAGAGGCCTGGAAGAAGCAAGCTAAAGCTTGAACTCTGAACAGGAGAGAAAAACATCATGGCAACTACAACGATTTTACTAAGAGAAGATATCGATACGCTTGGCGGCCGCGGCGAGATCGTCAAGGTTAAGGCCGGTTATGCCCGCAACTATCTGCTTCCGCATGGGCTGGCGACGCTTGCAACCAAAGGCAATCTTAAGCAGATCGAGGGCGAGCGGGCGGCGTTATTGAAAAAGGCCGCGGTCGAAAAGGCCACCGCCGACGCACAGAAGGACCAGATGGGTTCGATCTCGCTCGAGTTCGAACGCAAGGCCGGTGAAGGCGGCACGTTGTTCGGTTCGGTCACGTCTATGGACGTTGCCGCCGCGCTCCAGGCCAAGGGTTACGAGATCGACCGCCGAAAGATCGTAATGAAAGACGCGATCAAGGAAACGGGCGAGTACACGGTAAAGGTAAAACTTCACCGCGAGGTTACGCTCGAAATTCCGGTCAAGGTATCGGCCGAGGGCGGCGAGGCGGTCGAAGCGAAACCTGAGAAAAAAGGCCGCAAGGCAAAGGCAGCCGAAACCGACGCCCCCGAAACGGAAACGGCCGAGACGGAAACAGACGAAGCAGTTACCGAGCCGGAAGACGCAGCCTAACGCAACCCGGCCCTGAACGAACTTCATTTAAAGAAAAGCCGCAGTTGCCTGTCGGCTTTTCTTGCGTATAAGGGCAGGTTTTTAGAATGCAGCGTCGCGGAGGAATCGGTTGACTCTTTTACACCCATACATCATCATTACACAATGAGCCAACCCGAGGCCCAATCTAAAGCGCTGCCCCGCACAACTATTACTGGATTGCGTGATTCGCCGCCGAAGAACATTCAGTACGGCCGTGCCGCAAGCAAGATGGCGGTCGCCGACGCCTTCTCCGCATTTGCGAACCCTGACATTCAATCGGAAAAGATCATCACGCTTATCGCACCGCCGGTATTTTTTTCAAAGAATTCTTACAGCACACCACTGACGCTTCCGATCGGGCTGACATATCTTGCCGCAGCGCTGGAAAAGGCGCATTACAAGGTAAAAGTTGTCGACTGTCGTGGTGCCGATGCCGACAACATAAGGCTGACCCCGGACGGCCGGTTCAAGGTGCAGGGGTTGGACGCGCAGCGGTCGATCAAGGCGATCGATCCTGAGACGGACATCATCGGCGTTTCGATCATGTTCTCGCAGGAGTGGCCGCAGGTCCGCGATTATATCAACCAGGTGCGGGAAGCTTTCCCCGACGCTGTCATGATCGTCGGCGGTGAGCATCCGACCGCGATGCCCGAATACACCCTTCGCGATTGCGCCGCGATAGATTATGTCGTTCGCGGCGAAGGCGAATTGACGCTGCTCGATCTTGTCCACCGAATTCGCTCCGGCAAAAGGGCCGAAGAAGTTTCGGGTGTTTCATATCTCGCGAACGATGTCTTTATCGAAGCGCCGCTGTCGGCACGTATGGCCGACATCACTGAAATGCCGCGGCCGGCGTGGCACCTGATCGAAGTCGAACCATATTTCCAACCGAATTTCACGATGGGCATCAGCCACGGCCGCAATATGGCGATGCTTGCCACTCGAGGCTGTCCGTATCAGTGTACGTTTTGTTCGAGTCCATCGATGTGGACCACCCGCTACGTAATGCGTCCGGTCGAAGACGTAGTGGACGAGATCGAAGATTATGTGAATAAATTCAAGGCGAACAGCGTAGATTTTTACGACCTGACGGCGATCGTAAAGCGTGACTGGATATTAAAGTTCACCGCCGAGCTCGAACGCCGCAACCTTAACATCACATGGCAGCTTCCTTCCGGTACACGTTCTGAAAGCCTGGATGAAGAAGTGATCGCCGGGTTGGCAAAAACGGGCTGCGAATTTCTGGTTTATGCGCCCGAAAGCGGATCGAAACGGACGCTTGAAATGATCAAGAAGCGCGTCGATCTAAAGAACCTTGAAAAATCGATACGCATCTCGGTCAAATACGGCATTGTTACGAAGGTTAATTTTATCATCGGGTTTCCGTCCGAAACGAGAAAAGAGATTTTCGAGACGCTACTTTTTGTTTTGAAACTCGCGATGTTGAAAGTGGACGACTGCAATATTTCTACTTTCTCGCCTTATCCGGGTTCGGAACTCTTCCGCGAACTTCAAGAAGAGGGGGCAATCGGTAAGATCGATGATGAATATTTTGCGTTGTTGATGACGCAATTCGATTTTACCGTTGCAAAGACATTTTGCCGTCACGTAAGTTCGTGGGAGATAGTGTTATACCGAATCGTCGGAATGTCGCTCTTTTATGGGCTGAGTTACCTCCGCTCGCCCGGAAAGATCTTTCGACTCGTAAAAAGTATCTTCCAAACAAAATTCCAGCCCCGCAGCCTTTTCGAACAGCGGATATACGACTTCGCCGTTCGTAAACGACGCGCGGATGCCTGACGGATAGTGTCCGAATTTGCGTTGCTTTGATATTCAGTGCATCTTCTTCCTCTTATTCGTTTTCTTCCGTGGTTAAAGAAATGCGACCAGCGCAGGTTTTTCTTGTGCAAAAACTGTGGAAAACAGCCCGAAAAAATCGCAGTTACCGTTTTGAATCGCCGCCCGACTTAACGCTATCATCTAATCCTACAAACAGACGATGGCAGCATTTCCCGAAGCACGACGCGAACAATTTCTCGAACGTCCGCTACCTTCAAACGAAGACAGCGAACGGGCGATACTCGGCGCAATTTTGCTGGACAATGCACTGATCACTCAGGCCGTCGAGCATCTAAAACCGGGCGATTTTTATTCGCCGCTAAACCGTCGGATCTTCGGCGCGATGATCGCATTGTTCGAGGCATCGAAAAGCATCGACCCGATCCTGATCGGCGAGGAGCTGAAAAAAGAAGGCTCGCTCGAGGCGATCGGCGGTGTTTCGACGATCACGAATCTGACCTACGGTCTGCCGCATTTCACCGACCTCACCGAATACATTGAGGTCGTCCGAGATAAGTCGATGATGCGGAACCTGATTCGCACGTGCAACCAGATCACGAGCGAGGCGTTGGAGGAAGAAGATGACGCCCGCAACATTCTCGACCACGCGGAGCAAATGATCTTCGCCCTGGCCGAACGCCGTGCGGCCGAAGGTTTTTCTCACGTTCAGCCGGTCGCTGAAAAAGTTTTGGCGAAGGTCGAAGAATATTCGAAACGCGAATCGCACGCGCTGACCGGATTAGCCACGGGCTTTCGCGAGTTGGACGAAATGACATCGGGCTTGCAGCCGAGCGATTTGATAATCGTCGCGGCCCGCCCGTCAATGGGTAAAAC
>JABFSB010000145.1 GCA_013140875.1 Acidobacteriota bacterium | reverse complement strand
CGTTTGAAGAATCTCGACGTGCCTATGAAGGGCGATTTGCCCGGACTCTATCATCCAAAACAGGGAAATCAAACGGCCTGGCTTGAAATGTCGATGGGCGCGTTGCTGCAGCCGACGGAAAGTTTCGCAAAACGTTGGATGGCAAAGACTTCGTTCAAAAGCAATCTTGCCGGATTATTGTTTTCGCTGGTCGGCCAGCACTATTACCTGACCCTGCGGCATTCGGTGAAAAAAACAAACCTTGAGCCGCAAATACGCCAATACGCGGAAAAGAATCTGCGTGCCTGGAGCGAAGCACAAAACGCAAACAGTTTCCGCGCAAAAGTATTCAAACCGTTCCGCCCCTACATCGAACGCTGGGCGAAATGGCTGAACAAGAAAGCGGCGGAAGCGAAGAAGTAGAAGTAGTGGTGAATTGTGAGTGATGAGTGATGAATGAAAGAGAGTGTTCTTCGGACTAAGTCGTTTGATTTTGCTTTTAGGATACTTAACCTTTACAAGTATCTTCAAAATGAACATCGTGAATACGTTATCTCTAAATAGGTTCTGCGTTCCGGAACTTCAATTGGTGCAAATATTGAAGAAGCAAAGCACGGACAATCGGCGGTTGATTTTATTCACAAGCTGTCAATCGCGCAAAAGGAAGCTGCCGAAACCAATTACTGGCTGAAGCTTTTGGCAAGAGGAGATTTCATTAACAAAAAACTTGCCGACTCGATCATTGCTGATTGTGAAGAAATTCAAAAGTTGCTTACAGCTTCGATAAAAACTTCGAAGTCAAAATTGAAAAAGGATAGTGATAGTGGTTGAGTGAACATTCATCACTAATCACTTATCACTCACAGTTATCATGAAACACTGGATGGTCAAACAAGAACCTACCGCCTATTCGTGGGACGATTTTGTTAAAGACGGCAAGACCGATTGGACGGGCGTGCGAAACTTTAAGGCCCGCAACTTTCTGAAGGAAATGAAAAAAGGCGACAAAGTTTATTTCTATCACTCTGTCGTCGGAAAGGAAGTTGTCGGCATTGCCGAGGTTACTAAGGAAGCATTCCCCGATCCGACCGACACCGCGTGGATCGCGGTCGAATTAAAGCCCATAAAACCGCTTAAAAAGCCGGTCACTTTAGTCGACATCAAGGCTAACGGAGCGCTGGCGAACATTTACCTGGTACGGCAGCCAAGATTTTCGGTGATGCCGTTAACGAAAGACGAGTACGAAGAGATTTTGAGCATGTCGAAATAGGTGCCCGAAAATGAACGCTGCATCCGAATCCGCCCAACGCGCATCGCTGCTTTCAGAAGCGGTTGCCCATTACCATTCGCTTCTTGACGATGCCGAACTCGCGGCGGCCTCTTACAAAACGCTGCACGACGGCCTCGAGCACAACCGCCTTATCTTCGGCGGCCGGCCGCTTTCGCCATATCTGCGGCCGCATTTCATCACTGCCTCGGATTGGGAACGGATAAAGAGCACTTGCGAAACGATCTGGAGTGCTTTGCAAAAGGTGAAAGATGCAGCGGTAAAAGACGACGCGATCCTGGACGAGCTTGGCGTTACCGAGATCGAAAAGGAACTGGTGAAGATAGATCCCGGTTACAGCCAGGTTTCGCCCACCGCTCGGCTCGATTCTTTTCTGACCGATGACACTTACAGCTATGTCGAGCTCAATGGCGAAAGCCCGGCCGGAATCGCCTTTGCCGATTCGGCGACCGAGATTTTCAAGTCTCTGCCCGTGATGCAAAAATTTGCCGAGCGTTACGATGTCGCCGGTCTCGAAGGCAGCTCGAAAATGCTGGACGTGCTGCTAAGCTGTTGGGATGAATTCTGCGGCGGCAGGGCCGACCACAAACCTCTCATCGCGATTGTCGACCTCAAGGATTTGCCGACGATAAAAGAGTTCGAGCTTTTCCGTGATTATTTTGAATCGCGCGGCTACGATGCCATCATCTGCTCGCCGCAGGATTTAGATTTTACTAACGGCAAACTCTATTTCGGCGGCGTCCAGATCGACGTTATCTACAAACGCCTGCTTGTCAACGAGTATCTGCCGATCATGGACGAATATCCGGCATTGCTTGATGCTTATCGGGCCGGAGCCGTCTGCATGGTCAACAGCTTTCGCGGAAAGCTGGTGCACAAGAAGGCAATATTTGCCGTACTCACCAACGAACGTTATGCGCATCTTTTTGATGAGGCCGAGCGTGCCGCGATAGCCGCCCACGTACCATGGACGCGCAAGTTCAGACAAGAGCGAACTCTTGTCAGAACCGAGAGCGACAGCGACCGGGTTCTTACCGCCGCACCAGAAGAAGTCGACCTCGTCGAATGGACTCGCGCAAACTCGCACAAACTCGTCCTCAAACCAAACGATGATTACGGCGGCCACGGCATATATATCGGTTGGAACTCAACCGCCGAAGAGTGGGATACGGCCATCGAAGCCGCGCTCGCCGACGGTGATTACCTCGTCCAGGAACGCGTCAAAACGGCTAAAGAAATGTTCCCGATGATCTTCGACGATCTGGGAAAATGGGGCATGATCGAACAACTCGTCGACCTCGACCCGCTTCTATTTAACGGCGTGGTTGGATCGGCCTTCACTCGCCTGTCGTCTAATGAGTTAGCAAACGTAACCGCCGGCGGCGGAATGGTGCCGACGTTTATCATAAGTGAGCGCAAATGACATCCGGTTTTCAATGGAAATGAAGCCTTACCGAAGAAATCTCCGCATCTTCCTTGTTACCGCCGCGTTCGGAGTTGCTTTCGTTCGCTTCGCCGCGTGGCTTCCGGAATACGTCGCGCGCGTTGAAGTCGATCTTCCGCCAGCGAGTTCGGAAGTGTTGATCGTTGATACTCAATTTCCGCCGACCGGGTTTGAAGAAATAGCGCACGGATGTGGCGGCCGAGATTCGTGGGGCGGCGAAGGCTCGGTCACAGGCTATAGTTTTAATCTAACGAAGTGGGTTTCGCATTCCGGTTCCTCGTACAAGACCGCGAAGGATGCCCGACGCGTCCTAGAACTTCGCATTGCCGAGGCGGTTGAGGTGCTCGAAAGCTCGGGCGATTCGGGTTCTTCTCGCCTTCCGGTTCGTGTCGTCCTTCGTCATCGAGACGACACTGGAGATAGTTTCGAAATCATCATGTATGAGGGCACGAACTCCATAGAAGACATAAGGTCAGCCGATTTGGACGTCGCGCTGCATTTCGAGACCTGGCGTGCCGAGGAAGTAAGGCGTCTTGCCGCGGAAACAAATTCTTCCCGATGACAGAAAACAAACCCACATCCCGTCTCCGCTCGCTGACTGACGATTACCTGCGCCTCGAACATAAGCTAAAGCTCGGCGGCGGCCCGGAAAAAATCGAGAAGATACACAAACAGGGCAAGCTGACCGCTCGCGAGCGCATTGATCTGCTGCTTGATCCCGAAACATTTAGCCAGGAGATCGGCCTGCTCGTTGCGTATGATGAATACGACGGTCTTGCTCCGGCGGCGGCGGTCGTGACGGTTGTTGGTAAGATTCAAAATCGCGAATGCGTCGTTGTCGCTAATGACGCGACGATCAAAGCCGGTGCGTGGTATCCCGAGACGATCAAAAAGATCCTGCGTGCGCAGGAGATCGCGATGCGCAACCGCGTGCCGATCATCTATCTGGTTGATTCGGCCGGCGTGAACCTGCCATATCAGGGCGGCGTTTTTCCCGGACAATACGGAGCGGCCCGTATTTTTTATTACAACTCGATAATGCGCCGCTACCTGAAAGTTCCGCAGATTTCGGCCGTGATGGGAATGTGCGTTGCGGGCGGCGCCTATCTGCCGGCGTTGAGCGACGTGATCCTGATGGTCGAAGGCACGTCGTTCATGGGCCTCGGCGGTGCCAACCTCGTTAAGGGTGCAACCGGCCAGACAATCGATAACGAAACGCTCGGCGGAGCAATGACGCATAATGCAATCTCCGGCGTTGCGCACTATCGAAGCAAAAACGAGGACGAATGCCTCAAAAAAATTCGTGAATTGGTATCCGATCTTCCAGCGAAAGAGCAGGTTCGAGATTCGATCTCTGAATGCAGAAGCCCGCGCGTGCGCAAGGGCTTAACATCCGGCCCAACTAACGACGAACAGCACGAACTCTACTCGTTATTGCCGGAAGACCACCGTGCACCTTACGACATGCAAGCCGTCCTCGACACCTTTCTTGACGAAGGCGGAATCGACGAATTCCAGGCTGATTTTGCAAAAGAAATGATCTGCGGAACCGCGCGGATCGGCGGCATTTTGGTTGGGGTGATCGCGAATTCACGCGGCATGTCCAAAGGCAAATCCGGCACACCGCCGCGGTTCGGCGGCATCGTTTACACAGAATCCGCTGAGAAAACGGCCTATTTCATCGAAAATTGCGACCGCCATTCGACGCCGCTGCTCTTTGTCCAGGATGTCTCCGGCTTTATGATCGGGGCCGAGGCCGAGCACAGCGGCATCATCCGTGCGGGTGCCCGTTTTGTCGAAGCAATGGCGACCGCCAAAGTTCCAAAACTTGTTCTCACCGTCAACCACGCGTCCGGTGCCGGCTATTATGCGATGGCGGGACAGGGCTT
>JABFSB010000305.1 GCA_013140875.1 Acidobacteriota bacterium | reverse complement strand
AAAAAAGTCCATCGCAGCGACGGTTTATTCCATGCCGGGCTGCGGGAATATCTTTCTGCGACAGCGGAATAGACCGGCTGTTATCGCTTCTCCGTGCTTGGAGAACGAAAAGCAAACTTTCGATTTAATACGGAGACTTTATATGTTGAAAACAAAAATTATTTCTGGTGTCGCGGTCATGGCCGCGTTTGCTGCCTTTATTTATACGAGTGAGCCGGTTTCCGCCGCCGGCAAGAAGCGGTCGGCGACTTTTCAGGTTCGTATCGAGAACATTTCTAATCCGGACGGCCTGTCGGGCCTGAACGGTGAAAAATATCCGTTTGCGATCTCGCCCGGCGTGTTCTACGCAAATTCGAAGAAAGACCAATTTTTCCAGGAAGGCAAAAAAGCCGACGCGGCGCTTGAGGCCCAGGCAGAAGACGGCAATCCCGATCTTCTTGCGAAAAAACTCCTGACCAAGGTCGGTTCCGTTTTTATGGGTGTCTTTAACAAACCGGTCGGCAGTGAACTGGCCGCGCCTCTTCTTCCCGGCGGTGCTTTTGAATTTAGTTTCACCGCCGAAGAAGGCATGCGGTTCAACCTGATCACGATGTTCGGTCAGTCGAACGACCTCTTCTATTCGTCGAAACAGGCCATCGAACTCTTCGACGATAAAGGTAATCCGTTGACCGGCGATATCACCGAACAATTCCAATTGTGGGACGCCGGAACCGAAAAGAACCAGGCACCAGGCATCGGGGACGAACAGGCGCCGCGCCAGAAGATGGCGAATACCGGCACCGCCGAACAGTCCGTCGTTGGACCCGTAAAAGACCAGTTTACTTATCCGAATACAAAGGATGTGCTGCGAATCACGATTACTGCCCGATAGGTTGGAGAACCAAGGATTTCCGGGAACATCAATTTACACCGGGCTCGATCCGGGCCCGTGCTTAATTTTCAGGACGGTCAAATATATGAAAAACCTTTTTATGAACATCGCCGCTGTTCTCGCATTCATGGTGCCGGCGGTATCGATAGTAAACGGTCAGATATCCGAGAAGAAGTCGATCAACCTGGACGGTGCCCGCACGATCATCGCCGGGGCCAAGGAATACGCAAAAAAGAACAGTGCACCCGGGGGGGTGATTGCGGTCGTCGATGACGGCGGGAACCTGGTCGCTCTCGAACGGCTCGACGGAACGTTTACGGCCGGCGCCAACATCTCAGTCGGCAAGGCAAGAACGGCGGTCATGTTCAAGCGGCCGACAAAAGTTTTCGAGGAGATCATCAAAAACGGCCGGACCGCAATGGTGGCATTGCCCGATTTCACGCCGCTCCAGGGCGGTGTGCCGATTGTGGTCGACGGACAGATCGTCGGCGGCGTTGGCGTTTCCGGCGCCGCTTCGGCAGCTCAGGACGAAGAACTGGCGATTGCCGGAACCGAGGCACTGAAAGGCGCTAAAGCCTTGCCTATAATGTTTTTCGAAAGCAAGGCCGTCACCGAAGCCTTTTCAAAAGGAGCGGTCTTATCGGGCGGATCGAACGGCGAGAATTACATGGTTCACGCAAGCCGCCGCGAAAAATCAGGACTGGCCGAGGTTCATGATCTCGACACCGACATCATTTATGTGCTTGACGGAGCCGCGACCATCGTGACCGGCGGAACGTCGATCGACCCCAAAACCGTCGAGCCGAACGAACACCGCGGAACGTCGATAGACGGCGGTGAAATCCGCCAGTTAAAGAAAGGCGATGTGCTAATAATTCCAAAGGGCACACCGCACTGGTTCAAGCAAGTGGACGGGACGTTTCTTTATTACGTTGTGAAAGTGAGGTAAGAAAGTTTCCGCAAGGACGCAGAAACCAAAAGCGATTTCTTTGCGGCTTTGCGGAAAATACTTTTCATAAAAACATCATGATCAAATCAATTTTAGTCATCGCCCTTTTTGCCATCGCCGCCATCGGGCAGGAAGTTCCCGCCGGGAAGCCGGAAGCTTCAATCGACCTTTCAACCGTCGAAGGAGCTAAACAGGTGAAAGGCCAATGGAAATATAGCGACACGAAGATCGTGGAAACCGAATTCCACTCCGCCGGCCCCGACGGCCAGCCGAGCGGCCCGGCAGTCAAAACATACGATTACACCCCCAAAGCCGGTATCGCCGATTTCGACGACACGCAGTGGGAAAAAATCTCGGCGACGGACCTGCAAAAGCGCCGCGGCAACGGGCGGATTTCATTCAACTGGTACCGGATAAATTTAACAATTCCTGAAAGTGTGGATGGATTTTCGACTGTCGGCTCGACGGTCGTTTTCCAAACCGCCCTGGACGATTATGCTGAGATTTGGGTGAACGGCGAGATCGCCCGGTTCCTCGGTCAAAAAGGAGGATCGGTCGTCGCGGGCTGGAACGCCCCCAATCGCCTCGTTATCGGCCGGGAGGTAAAGCCAGGCCAGAAAATTCAGCTCGCAATTTTCGGCATCAACGGGCCGATATCGAATCCGCCGACAAATTTCATCTGGGTGCGCGAAGCCAGGCTGGATTTTTACAAAAGTCAGACAAGCGGCCCCATAGCCATAACTCCCAGCGAAGTAAATGTCGAGGTCATTCGTCACGACGACGCAATAAACAGGATCATCGGCCCCAACCCGAAGATCTTCAAGCTGGCCGAGGGATTTCAATTTACCGAAGGCCCGGTGTGGACCAAAGACGGCCTGCTTTTCAGCGACCCCAATGCGAATACGATTTACAGATATTCGAAAGATGGCAGCCTGGCCGTGTTCAAAACGCCCAGCGGCTATTCCGGAACCGATATCGGCGACTATCGACAGCCTGGCTCCAATGGAATCACTCTCGATCCGGAAGGCCGCCTTGTGTTCGATCAGCACGGAAACCGGCGTGTAGTTCGCCTCGGTTCCGACGGAAGTGAAACGATCGTCGCGGATAAGTTCGAAGGCAAGCGTTTCAATTCGCCCAATGACCTCGTCTATCGTTCCGACGGCACGATTTTCTTTACCGATCCGGACTTCGGCCTCCCAAAATTCGGCGAAGATCCGCGAAAGGAACTGCCGTACACCGGCGTATATTCGGTCTATAAAGGCAAGCCGCAGCTTTTAACAAAGGAGTTCACCGGCCCGAATGGAATCGCCCTCTCGCCCGATGAAAAATTTCTTTATATCGGAAACTGGGACGACAACAAAAAGGTCGTTTACCGCTATGATCTTAATGCCGACGGAACCGTGAAAAACGGCAAGCTATTTTTCGATTTTACTTCTTTCAAAGGTGAAGACGCGATCGACGGAATAAAGATCGATGTCGAAGGCAACGTTTACGTGTCGGCTCCGGGCGGAGTGCAGATAGTATCGCCGGAGGGTAAACATCTCGGAACCATCATTGCCCCTCAACACGTTCACAACATGGCCTGGGGTGATGACGATGGCAAAACGCTTTACCTCGCGGCCCGAAGCGGCCTTTACAAAATGCGTTTGAATATCGAAGGCGTGAGGCCGAAAGTAAGGTAAACCTTCGGGTCTCTTAAAAATAAGAAGTGCCGGCAATGCGTTCAATGCGTTGTCGGCACTTTCGGCATGATGCTACTCCAAGTTTTGTTGCCGGGCGGTTGGTCGAACTGCATGAAAGATATCGATCGACGGTCGGTTTGATACTGCAAAACTGCGGCGTGCTGCCCTTATTGCCGCGGCTGGTGTGGTCTTTGACATCGACAAGATCCTATAGGTCGATCCGGCCTTTCGTTAAAAAAAGAAGCGTTGAAACTTTCGAGTTTCAACGCTAACCTTCGCTTCGGAAGTACAGGAGGATGATGAAGAATATTATGTCAGGCAAATGCCGGGACGTTTATGGCTCCGACGCCGTACTCGACCGCGACGCTTGCGAGTGATTTTTTCAACTGGCCTCTGGCCCGCGAAAGTCGCGACATTACGGTGCCGATCGGGATATCGAGGATCGCGGCCACTTCCTTGTAATCGAAATCATGTACGTCGGCGAGCAGCACGACCGAGCGGTAATGCTCCGGCAGTTTGTTCAGGGCGGCGATCACTTCCTGATCCGTAAGGTGCTCCGGGATCGGGGCCGAATAAACCGAATTGTCGAACACCAGTTCATCGGCTTCCTGAATATATTTCGCCTGCGTAAATTTCTTGCGGCGGTGATGATCGAATTTGTTGAAAAGTATCTTGTAAAGCCACGCACGGCAGTTCGTGCCCAATTCATAACGGTCGAATGACTTCCACGCCTGCATATAAGTTTCCTGTACGAGGTCGTCGGCATCGGTATGATTCATCGTAAGGCGGACCGCCGTTCGGTAAAGGTCGTGAATATGGGCCATCGCCTCTGCTTCGAATATTTCGGGTGTGATCTCGTTCATTTTTCGTTCTCCATTTCGAAAAAATAATTGCGTACAATCGTTTGTCGGTCGAGATCGACATTCCTTACAGATTTTTTAATTTTTTTCGCTTTCTTGGAATGCGGCCCCGAATTGTCGTTGGATAATCAGCCGAACTTGATGTACTTTCAAAAAAATAACTTCGGGCGATTTAATGGAATAAACTTATGCCGTTCTCTGATAAATGACGTAGATAACGAGGTATTTATGTCTCTGATAAGGAGAATGAGA
>JABFSB010000246.1 GCA_013140875.1 Acidobacteriota bacterium | reverse complement strand
CGATGATTTTCAGGCCTGGCTCTTTGGCCAGCCGCCAGGCGGAATAGCGGATCGTTACAAGCTCACTCTTGCCGTGACGCGGCGGCACAAAAAGCATAAGACGTTTCGTCTCGCCGCGAGTGATCTTCCCGAGCTGCTTGCATATGTGGACGTGGTGCGGGGCAGTCCACTTCATTCCCGGCGTCGACGCTTCCAGCCATTTCTCGAAAGTGGCTAATCTTCTGGCGGCACGCCTTACCCAGGCTTTCGCGCGTCTTTCGGATTGCTCGTTCCATTTGAACCGATCGACCCAGCCGGGCCTTTCGAGGCGTCCGTTCCGGTAACGCGGCGTCAAATAACGCCGGTGAAATTTCGTCCAGCCCTGGGCCCTCATCTCGGCCTCGATCCGGCGGTGCTCGCGGCCGCCGTACTTGAAATAAAGTTCCCTGCACGCCTCGACCATTGCCTCGTTTTGTACTCTTCGCGGTTCCATAGTTCGTTTCGGGGACGGACCAATGCCGTCGCCACTCACGAATCTAAACGACGCCGCGTCGGAACCGGAACACCGGTCCGCGCGATACGCACGATAGGAACGAGATGAATGCCAGGAATGAAATATCGCGGTTTGGAAGGTAGGAACTATATGCACGACATGCAGGGCAGAGAGGCGACCGCGTCACGAGTGCTTATCGGCCGGCGGGATTTTCTCATCGCACGCACGGCGGGCCGGCCTCATCGTCGACCGCTGAAGCGATCTCCCATTGGCCGTTGCCTTTGTCGGCAGCGGTGACGCGCCGTTTGCCGGCGTCCATTTGGCGGGCGGTTATGTCGGGCCGTTTTTCAAGCTGGACACGGGCGGCATAAGAATTTTCACAATGGAAATAGGTCGCGTCCATGACATCGCGTTTTTCCTTGTTTCGGAAATGCTCCTTCACGGAATCTTCGAGGCTGGCCGGCGGCCTGACCTCATCACCAATGCCGGGCGCCATCAGGTACAGAACAAGCCCGCCGATCACGATCACACCCAGCACAACCGGCCCGATCACCTTAAGGTAATCCCGGACGCTCCGCCCCGAATCCTTGACCGTATCGAAAAGACGGCTCTTTTCAATATCATCCTGCGGTTCATCGCTGTCGAACAAAGCCATCGGCCGGCACGCCTCCAATTCGAAGATTTCACCGAAAAGATACACCCAAAACCGGCCGAATTGCTAATCGGCAGGTTCCACTTTCGTCGGGGTCGGTTGGTCGGTCACCGCTCCGAGGCTTGCGGAAGATACGAGCGCCGCGTACTTGCTGATAACTCCGCCTTTATACCAGGGTTTTGAGGGCTGCCACGTGGAGCGGCGGGCGGCGAGTTCTTCTTCGGTTAGCCGGACGTTGAGGGATTTTTCGTCGGCGTCGATCGTGATCATATCTCCGTCGCGGACGAGAGCGATGTTGCCGCCGACCGCTGCTTCCGGCGCGACGTGGCCGACGACCATGCCGTAGGTGCCGCCGGAGAAGCGGCCATCGGTTATCAGGCCCACGGAATCGCCGAGGCCGAGGCCGATGATGGCCGATGTCGGCGCCAGCATTTCGCGCATTCCGGGTCCGCCTTTCGGGCCTTCGTACCGGATAACGACGATGTCGCCGGGTTCGATCCGGCGAAGCATGATCGCCTTCATTGCGTCTTCTTCGGAATCGTAAACCTTTGCCGGGCCGGTGATCGTGCGATGTTTTACGCCCGAAACTTTCGCGACCGCGCATTCCGTCGCGAGATTGCCGCGAAGAATCGCGAGATGGCCTTCGGCATAAAGTGGAGCATCCAGCGGACGGATCACATCTCGTCGGACCGCAAGCGTCTCGCTTGCGTCAGAATCGGATCGGCTTACGGACGCGGATTCGCTCACGCCCTCCGCAGGCAAGCGGCCCGCTTGCGGTCCGACGAGGTTTTCCGCAACCGTCTTGCCGGTTATTGTCATGCAGTCGCCGTGCAGCAATCCGGCATCCAAAAGCATTTTCATCACACGCGGAATTCCGCCTGCTTTGTGCAGGTCCGTCGCGACATATTTGCCCGAAGGCTTGAGGTCGCAGAGCACCGGAACTTTTTTCTGGATGCGTTCGAAATCATCCACGGTGAGTTCGATTTGCGCCGAATGGGCGATGGCGAGCAGATGAAGCACCGCATTCGTCGAGCCCCCGGTTGCCATGACGATGGCGATCGCGTTTTCGAATGCCTTGCGCGTCATGATGTTGCTCGGAAGCAGATTGTTTTCGACGGCCCGCGCAAGGGCTTTTGCACTGTCAACCGCGCTTTGGCGTTTTTCGTCGTCTTCGGCGGCCATGGTTGATGAGTATGGAAGACTCATTCCCATCGCCTCGATCACGGACGACATCGTATTCGCCGTGTACATGCCGCCGCACGAACCGGCTCCGGGACAAGCATGGCGTTCGACGTCGGCGAGTTGTTTTTCGTCGATCTTCCCGGCCGCGAATTCGCCGACCGCTTCGAACGCGGACACGACCGTGAGGTCTTTTCCGTTCAGATGTCCGGCCTTGATGGTGCCGCCGTAAACAAAAATAGACGGGATGTTGAGACGGGCGATGGCGATCATCGCTCCCGGCATATTTTTGTCGCAGCCGCCGATCGCAACCAGGCCGTCCATCTGTTGGCCGCTGCAAACCGTCTCGATCGAATCGGCAATCACTTCGCGCGAGATGAGCGAATATTTCATCCCCGGCGTGCCCATCGAAATACCGTCGCTGATCGTGATCGTGCCGAATACCTGCGGCATCAGGTTTTCTTTTTGTGCTGTATCGATAACCGCATCCGCGAGTTTTCCCAGTCCAAGATTGCACGGTGTGATCGTGCTATAACCGTTTGCGACGCCGATTATCGGTTTGTCGAAGTCTTCGTCTTTGAATCCGACCGCACGGAGCATGGCCCGGTTCGGCGAACGTTCGACGCCGGCGGTTACGATTTTGCTGCGATTGTTGTTTGGCATAATTCCTGGGAACGCAGGCGCCCTCGCCTGCACGCCGCCGTTCTTTGGCGGCGAGTTCCGTTGGTGATCTCAGGCGCCTAATCACCGGCGCTTGTTCGTGCTTTGCACTCATGCAGGCGAGGGCGCCTGCGTTCCCAGCGCGATCGACGCTATTTAAATAGATCGACGCGTTTCTCAAACGCCTCTCGCACGATTCGGACATCCTCCAAAAATGTCGGCAGCTCTTCCATCCGCAGTGCCTGCGGCCCGTCGACGAGCGCAACGTTCGGGTCGGGATGAAAATCGACCAGTATCATATTTGCGCCGGCAATTACGCCCTGGGCAGTGACGTTCATTACGTCGAGGATATTGTCCGGGCTGCGAAAACGCGCTCCGACCGAGTGCGACGGATCGATGCACACCGGCATTCGCGTCAGGCGTTTTACGACCGGAACATGTGCAAAATCGACCATGTTGCGGTGCGGATCGCCGATGTTCGTCTTCATTCCGCGAAGTCCGAAAACCACTTTCTGATTTCCTTCGCTGGCCAGATATTCCGCCGCGTGGAGCGATTCGTCAAGGGTAATGCCGAAACCGCGTTTCAACAGCACTGGAAATTCCTGCTGGCGGCCGACACTTTTCAGCAGCTCGAAATTCTGCGTATTGCGCGTGCCGATCTGCAGCATCACGCCGGTCGGGCGGCCGGTTTGGTCGAGCGCGCTGTTTATCTCATCGACATGCGATTCGTGCGTCACCTCCATCGCAATTACCTTAATGCCGTATTTGCCCGCAAGCTCGAACACATACGGCAAACAATTTTTCCCGTGGCCCTGAAACGAATACGCCGAAGTTCGCGGCTTATACGCGCCCATTCGCGTACAAACCTGTCCGTGATCTTTCAACGCGCTCATCATCGCCTCGACGCTTTCGGGTGAATCGACGGCGCACAATCCGGCAAAAACATTCAAATTGTCCTGAGTAAAATCGACGCCGTTGTAACTAAAACCGCTCGAGCGGCTGTCGTCCTTATGACGGCCGAGGACCTTGTATTCCTGAGAAATGCGGACCGCCTTGTCGACCGCCTGAAACGAACGCATCTCGTCAAGCGAGAGTGCCGACGTGCTGCCGATCAGATAGATCTCCGTCAACGTCTGCTCGGCACCCTGCACGTTGTGAATGCGGTATTCGATGTTCGTGAGGTTCTGCAAATGACCTTCGAGCCGCTTGTACTCGCGCGATTCGAGGCTGATGTTTGGTTTGAGAATGAGGATCATAAATAAATCATTGCCGGGACCGCAGGCGCCCTCGCCTGCATGAGTGCGAAGCACGAACCCCGGCGTCAAAGTCTTATCGTCGGGTACCTTCCCAAATATCTAACCTCGCCCGCCTGCTCGCGGACTTCGTCGAGTGCGCCTTTTAACTCGCTTTCGCTGGTCGGCGGGCGAACGTCAAGATAAAAATAAAACTCGGACGGCGAATCTTTTATCGGGCGGCTTTCGATCTTGAGCAGATCGATGTTCCGCCGCACGAACGAACGAAGCGCGTTGTGCAGCGATCCGGGCTGATGCCTGAGCGTCAAAACCATTGAGATCTTATCGCCGCGATTTGCGTCATCCGGTTTTGGCGAAAGAAGCGCGAAACGCGTGAAATTTTCGGCGTGATCTTCGATGTGCTCAC
>JABFSB010000045.1 GCA_013140875.1 Acidobacteriota bacterium | reverse complement strand
GTCCATAGCTCCGATCCTGGAAGTTATAGAGATCCAATAAAAAAAGGCACGCTGCAAATTGCTTCGTGCCTTTCTACATTTAATCAGCCGTATCTATTTGTCAGCCGTTTGATCCGCGGCACGCGGTTTTGCGTTTTTAACATACTTGTCGAACCACTGGACCATCTCATAAAGGGTGTGCTCGACAGACTCTTTCGCCGAGTATCCGTGAGCCTCAAGCGGCAGCATCACCAGCCGCGCCGTACCGCCGTTGCCCGATATTGCGGCGAACAGGCGTTCCGATTGGATGGGGAACGTGCCCTGGTTATTGTCCGCTTCGCCGTGCATCAACAGTATCGGTTCGTTGATCTTATTCGCGTAAAAGAAGGGCGACACTTTAGCGTAAAGCTCCGGCGCCTCCCAAAATGTACGCCTTTCAGACTGAAAACCGAATGGCGTTAACGTCCGGTTATAAGCGCCGCTGCGGGCGATGCCGGCACGAAACATATCTGAGTGTGCAAGCAAATTCGCGGTCATGAATGCACCGTAACTGTGTCCGCCGACGCCAACGCGGTCACGGTCGACAACGCCCAGTTCCACACCTTTGTCGATTGCTGCCTGGGCCGAATCGACCACCTGTTTTATGAAGGTATCATTGACCGTCAGTGGATCTCCAACCACCGGCATCGTCGCGTCGTCCAACACGGCGTAGCCTTGCAGTACCATGAAAAGGTGCGAAATACCGCCGATCTGCGTAAAACGATTTGTCGAACCCGAGACCTGACCGGCCGTAGATGAGTCGGTGAACTCAAGAGGATATGCCCAAACGAGCGTGGGCAGGGGCGTTCCCGGCTTGTAACCCGGCGGGGTGTAAAGCGTAAATGACAGGTCCACGCCGTCCGCGCGTTTATACTTCACCAATTGTTTCTGTATGCCGCGAAGTTCGGGAGACGGATCTTTGAAGTCGGTCACCTTTTTGACAGCCGACCCGTTGTGAACGAAGACATTCGGCGGTGCCGCGACGGATTCCTTTCGCGTAATGAAGTTCGCGCCGCTATCGTCGATCATTCCCAGAAACGATTCGTATTCCTCGACGCTCGAACGGAATATTTCCTCGGTTTGTAGAGTTTTCAAATTCATCCGGCGGAAAAACGGCCGGTCGCCATCGGGCGAAGCACCGATTCCCGAAAGAAAAATGTATTCCCCATTCTGCCGAACAAGGCTTGTGCCGTTGGGCATGTTTTTCATTACCGGATTTCCGATGTCGTTGTATCGATCATTGACGTTCAGATCGGAGATCAGCGTACTTTTCTGCGGATTGCGATAATCCGTCATAAACATCCGTCGTTTCTGCGTATCCCGATTGAAGTCGGCGTACAACATCAGTCCGTCTTTTTCACCAAACGTTCTACCTTGAAAGCGATGCTCGGTCTTAAGGACCTCGACCGGCTCACCAGAAAACGGTGCCGCCCATGAAACCAGCTTATCTCGCGGATTGACCTTCTTTCTCGGGTCGCCGCCGTCAAGTGCTTCGGCCCACATCAACATTGCTGGTTCGGACGGCACCCAATTATAGCCGCGCGGGCCGACGGAAACGCCCTGCGCCGGCAAATTGTCCTGCATCGGCAGATCAGCGACAGTCTTAATGAAATTGCCACTTGCGTCCCATACTTCAACTTTTTTTGGAAAACGATTGAATGGAAACTGATATGAGAACGGCCGCTCGATACGAGATGTCAAAATGTACTTTCCGTCGGGCGAAAAGTCGGCGGTGTCGAAGATTGCCGGCGTGCCAATTTCACGAACATGTCCGTCTACCTCTATTAGAGTTAGTTGCGAGGTCGCGTAATACTCGAAAAGTTTTTCGTCATTCGGACTTTTAAGCAGGTCCTGAAAAGTCTGTACGACACCGCTTCGGCCGGATGTCTCCTGAATACTCGGTTCGGTTGGCGTCAAGTTCTGATACGCCGGTGCGGGACCGCGTTTCGACGGAACCAGCGTGGCCGAAATCGTACGAGGTCCTTCCCATGAAAAACCGCCGAAGGCCGTGTTCACCCATACGTTCTTCACTTTCGTTGCCTTTGCCGACATCGTATCGATGATCCACAGCTCGATACCTGACGGCGTTCCGTTCCCGGCAGCAATATATTTGCCGTCCGGCGACCATTGCGCAGAAATTATTTGAGCACCGGCGGGCAAGGATACGGAGGTTTCCCTGCCATCCGAAATATTTTTCAACTTCAGACTGACGGCGTAAGGCTGTCGGTGTTGTCCGTTGGTATTTGGATTGATCCTTAAACCCGCGAGTCGAAGCATCGGTTGCGCGAGCTCGGCGATCGGCGGATAGCGAAGCGGCTCGAGCAACGCTATCTTGTCGCGCGTTGGCGAGATTGAGATCGTCGGAATGGCCGGAGCAGTCAGGACATCCATGATCGGTTTTGGCGGCGGCTTATATGCTCCCTGTCCAAATGCGTCAAGCGAAAGACAGGCGATGCAAGCTAAAATTACTGAGATCGATAAGTGCTTTTTCATATTCCTCTCTCTTGAAATTCGATTTAGATCGACGGTGAGTTAAGCGAAAATATAACTATTTCATCGCCTTATTTCGCTAAGTCCGGTCATTACCTTTGCGGCGATTGCGGGGATTGCCTCACGATCGTTCGCGTGATTTTCAGTGTAAACGGCTAAAACGAATTTTAGGCCATCGACGGTTTCAATATAGGCAGCGTCATGTCGTGATTTGCTTGTCCAGCCGGCTTTCGACCAGAGCTTTGCACCGGCAATTTTTCCATCTATCAGAGCTTTTCCGGTAAACCCGACAGCCTGATCGTCTTGATCGCTTGACGGCTTCGACCAATCCCGGTGCATCAGTTCCATCATCTTCGCCGTCCGATCCGGCGTATTCATTTTGCCCAAAACGATCTCGGCCAAAAGGCGTGCCGTCGCGTTGGTCGTGATCATGTTGCGGTTCTGACCCTTGTAATTTCGCGACTGCTGCTCGATACCGTAGGCGTCCTCGCAAAACGTTTTTTGGTTGATGTTTATGTTCGTATATCCCATTGAAGCGAAGAAGCGGTTGACCCTATTCCGTTGATATTGCCATTTTTCGAACTGTTTTAGGGGCAGTTCGCTCCCGCTCGAAGTGTCGGTCAAAACATCGAGGATATATTGCGTGGCCTCATTCGAAGAATCGACGATCATGTCCTTCAACCCGCGTGTAAGTTCCGGACTAAGCGTTATTTTTCCGTCCTCAAGCTGCCGCTCAAGTGCCGCCATATAGAACATTTTTACGACGCTTGCCGGATAGATCGGCGTTTCGCCGCGGACATTTGCCCACCTAAGATTCCGTGGATCGGACACATCGATCAAGGTCGCGGAAAGCTCTTCCAGTTTGAAATTCTTGCCATTCGCCGGATCGATAGCCGAATCCACAGCTGCCTTTAATAAGGCGTCGAGTTGCGTGGCTGTGGAAAACTTCGGCGACTGGTAACCCTTCGGAACAACTATCTCGGTCCGCAACCTGTCCTGCGCTCGGACCGCACAAATAGATGGCAATAGAATGACAAGAAAAAAAATTGCTCGCTTCGTGTTCTTCATTCAATTAGCAATGGAATCTTTACGGAAAGTAATTTTCAGAGTATAAACGAAAAACGTTCTCATAAAAAGCACTCCCCAAATAAAGATGGCAGATGAAAAACTTGTTCGCGGCATTGGCCGGTGGGATTTGACCGCGATAGCCATAAACACGATCATCGGCGCCGGGATCTTCGGCCTTCCGTCAAAGGTACAGGCGCTTATCGGCTCGTACAGTCTTATAGCGTTCGTGTTATGTGCATTGATCGTTGGCGTGATCGTGCTTTGCTACGCCGAGGTGTCGAGCCGTTTTTCGTCAACCGGCGGGCCGTATCTTTACGCAAAAGAAGCGTTCGGCTCGGCCGTCGGTTTTGAGGTTGGATGGCTTTATTGGATCGTCCGCGTTACGACCTTCGCCGCGAATTGTAATCTGTTCGTGACCTATCTTGGCTTCTTCGTGTCCGGCTCAAACGAAGGCACTTTGCGAATTGTCTTTATAACCTGCATCCTTTCGGCAATTACAGCCGTTAATTTCATCGGAATTCGCGAATCGACACTGGTGACAAACATTTTTACGATCGGAAAGATCGTACCTCTTCTGGTATTTATCCTGGTCGGCATATTCTTCATCCAGCCGACAAACTTCCGTTTTGACGCAGTTCCCGAATACGGCACATTTTCGAGCGCTATCCTGTTGCTGATTTATGCTTTCGTCGGTTTTGAGGCGGCGGTGATTCCGGCGGGCGAAACAAAAGACCCTGAAAGGAATGTGCCGTTTGCGATACTTGTCGGGCTAGGGATAGTGGCGGTTCTTTATCTTTTGATACAGGTGGTCAGCATTGGGACACTGCCCGGGCTTGCCGGGTCCGAGCGGCCGATCGCCGACGCCGCTACTGTGTTTCTGGGAACGTTTGGAGCAGGATTCATTACGCTCGGAGCGCTGACTTCAATTTTCGGCAACCTGAACGTCGGCGTTCTTGCATCGACACGAATGCTCTTTGCAATGAGCGAGCAGCGCGACTTGCCCACAATTTTCGAGAAAACGCACGCAAAATTCAAAACGCCATACGT
>JABFSB010000329.1 GCA_013140875.1 Acidobacteriota bacterium | reverse complement strand
TAATTTGCGCGGTCAGAACGCTGACCTTGCTCTTCTGTCTAAGGTCGACAAGGCCTCGCAAACGCTCGTTTTCCGACGTGAGTTCTTCCTTGCCCTTGCGTTCGACCTCGAGTTCCTGGATGCGTTGTTTCAGAAGCGTATTCTCGTCCTGGGCGGAGCGAAGGTTTGAGATCGACGAGAAGTAGCCGGTCACGCCGGCCGTGATCGTCGTAACGGGAGACTGAACAAAATCCGCCGCAGTTTGCGCCCAAACACGAATGATCCGCTGGCCGGAGGTCACCTGCCGCGCATCGAACGCCATCAACAGGAAATTTCCCAACAGCAGAACGACGACCAGCCAAGGCGTCATCCGCCAAACTTCCTTTTGACTTCGTTCAACCATGATGAAGGGATGAGGGATGAGGGATGAGGGATGAGTTCATCGCTTACCTCGCTTCTTCGTATTTACTACCATCGTAACGAAGATTGATATCAATTCATTCGTTTCGGCTCTTAGTGATTCAAGTTTTTTTGCGGGGACGTACTTACCATCGACGAGCAACTCCAGCCAGCCATCGCTTTCGTCGAGTTCCTGCAACCCGCCTTCGATCTTACTTATAAAGTCGGCGTTGGATTTCGCTCGACAAGCTTCGCGGTAATGAGCGAGCGGCGAAGTGCCAGAACGGGCTAGTTGATGCGTGATGATATGGACAGCACCGCGTTTGGGCAGAGCATCATACAACTTCAATACCCTCAGGGCATACACCTTTAATCGATTGCGGAGATCCTGTCTGGGTTTTCCTTCAGCCGGGATTGACACGGGGAACGAAGGGTCTTTTTCCGACTCATCCCTCACCCCTCCGCCTTCATCCTTGTCGACCTCATCCCTCATCCCTCCGCCCTCATCCCTCAACTTCCCGTCATCAATGAATTATCCCATTTGACGCGTTTGAGCAGTTCGAAATCGGAAAGCATTTTGCCGGTGCCGAGGACGACCGATGAGAGCGGGTCGTCCGAGATCACGACAGGCAGGCCCGTTTCGATCGTCAAACGTTTATCGAGATTCTTGAGGAGTGCACCGCCGCCGGTCAGCACTATGCCGCGTTCGACAATGTCGGCCGACAGTTCGGGCGGCGTGCGTTCGAGGGCGACGCGGACGGCGTTGATGATCGTCGAGACCGCGTCGGACAATGCCTCGCGGATCTCTTCGTCGGTCATCGTAATGGTCTTGGGAATTCCTTCGATCAGGTTTCGGCCGCGAACGTCCATCGAAAGCGGCTCGTCGAGCGGGAATGCGCTTCCCAGAGCGATCTTGATCGCCTCCGCCGTGCGTTCGCCGATCAGGAGATTGTACTTGCGTTTGATGTACTGCGTGATGGCCTCATCCATCTCGTTACCCGCGACGCGGACGGCACGCGAGTAGACGATGCCGGAAAGTGAAATGACGGCGATGTCCGTCGTTCCGCCGCCGATGTCGACGACCATATTGCCGTGCGGTTCGGTGATCGGAAGGCCGGCACCGATCGCGGCCGCCATCGCTTCTTCGACCAGATAAACTTCTGACGCTTTCGCACGATACGCAGAATCTTCCACCGCGCGGCGTTCGACCTGCGTGATCTCCGACGGAATGCCGATCACCACTCGCGGCCTGACCCATGATTTGCCGTTGTGCGCCTTGCGGATAAAATGCTGCAGCATCTTCTCGGTTACCTCGAAGTTGGCGATAACGCCGTCTTTCATCGGGCGAATGGCGACGATGTTGCCCGGCGTTCGTCCGAGCATTTCTTTCGCATCGCGGCCGACCGCTTCGACCTGATTGGTAACCTTGTTGATCGCCACGATCGAGGGCTCGCTGACGACGATGCCTCGGCCCTTCGCATAAACGAGCGTGTTGGCCGTGCCCAGATCGATTGCCAGATCGCTGGAAAACAAACTAAATAAAGATTTTAATGCCATTTTAAATTGTTATTCGAAACGTAGAATACGCACTCTCTCACTGTTTCGGAGATGCTGCTTAGCCGGCTAAAACATCGCTCAAGGGTAGATTTGAAGGAAGTGACCTTTCTTCGAAACGTCTAACCTAGAAGCATACACTTATTGAGGGACAATTTTCTACTGAAAAAACGCAGAAAATCGTTATTTTGCGAAGATTCTTCGTGAGAGACAATAGGGCAATCGTTTTTGAGAGAACTGTTCACTGTCAACTGCCAAACTGTGAACTGTCTCCGAGGAACAGTTAAAAGTTATCCAGTTAAAAGTGAACAGTTAAATGCTCAATTTTCAGGGTCCTTCGCGATCAACGGTTCCTGAATTTCGCGGCCGTTCTCGCCGCCGGGGATGACGAAAGGTTTTACCGCCTCGGTTGAAGGAGTCTTCTCAAGCGCGGCGGCGATCACTTCGCTGATGTGTTTGACGGGGACGACCTCAAGCTCTTTACGCAAGTCTTCAGGTATCTCTTCGATGTCCGGCTCGTTCTGGGCGGGCAGGATAATGCGGCGTATTCCCGCACGATGGGCTGCCAAGACTTTCTCTTTCACGCCGCCGACAGGAAAGACGAGACCCGAGAGCGTGATCTCGCCGGTCATGGCCGTGTCCGATCGAACTTTGCGGCCAGTGTAGAGGGACGCTAATGCCGAAGTCATTGTCACGCCCGCCGATGGTCCGTCTTTTGGAATGGCGCCAGCGGGAACGTGGACGTGAACGCCGTTGTGCTTGATTGCCTCAGGGTCGATGCCGAGTTCCGACGCATGAGACCACAGGTAGCTGCGGGCGGCCTGCGCCGATTCCTTCATCACGTCGCCAAGCTGGCCGGTCAGCGTCAAACCGCTGCCGCCGGGCAGTGCGGTCGCCTCGATAAACAGAACTTCGCCGCCCATTTCGGTCCACGCCATTCCGGTCGCGACGCCGGCCGGCATGTCTTTTCTTGCTTCTTCGGGGAAGAATCGCGGCGAACCAAGATAACCTTTGACATCGGCTGCGGTGATGACTATTTTCTCGGTCGCGCCTTCGGCGACCTTCAGAGCAACTTTACGGGCCAGATTGCCGATCGTACGTTCGAGCTGCCGCACGCCTGCTTCGCGTGTGTACCGAGTGATCAGCAGATTCAACGCATCATCAGTTATCTCAAGCTGGTCCGGCGTCAGGCCGTTCTCTTTCAACTGACGGGCGACCTGATATTGCTTTGCGATATTCAATTTTTCCCGGTCGCCGTAACCGGCAAGCTGGATTATCTCCATGCGGTCGCGCAAGGGCATCGGGATCGGCTGAAGCTGGTTGGCGGTCGCGATGAAGAACACCTTCGACAGATCGAACGGCAGATCGAGATAGTTGTCGCGGAACGTGTTGTTCTGTGCCGGGTCGAGAATTTCGAGCAACGCCGCCGACGGATCGCCGCGGTAATCGTTGCCGAGCTTGTCGATCTCGTCGAGCATCATCACCGGGTTATTGACGCCGACACGCCGCAGCGCCTGCACGATCCGGCCCGGCATTGCACCGATGTATGTCCGGCGATGTCCGCGAAGCTCTGCTTCGTCGCGCATTCCGCCTAAGCTCAATCGTTCAAATTCCCGGCCGAGGGCGCGTGCGATCGAACGGCCCAGCGACGTTTTACCCACGCCCGGAGGGCCGACGAACAGAAGTATCGGACTCTTGGAATCGGGCCGCAGTTTTACGACGGCGAGCGATTCCAAAATGCGTTCCTTGATATCTTCGAGGCCGTAATGGTCCTCGTCCAATATCTTGCGGGCTTCATTGAGGTCGAGTTTTTCTTCGCTCGATTTCCGCCACGGCAGTTCGAGAACGTATTCGAGATAAGTACGAATTACGTGATAATCCGGCGCCGTCTGCGGAAGCTGCTCCATCCGCTTTAATTCACGCTCGGCCTCTTTCCGAACTTCGTCAGGCAGGTCGGCGGTTTCAAGCCTTTCCCGAAGCTGCCCGGCCTCGGCCTTTTCACCGCTCTCATCCTCGCCGAGCTCTTTCTGGATGGCCTTCATCTGCTGGCGAAGAACATAATCACGCTGCGACTTGTCCATCTCGCCCTGCGCCTCGGTCGCGATCTTCGAGCGGATCTGCATGATCTCGACCTCGCGTGCAAGGGCGGCGTGCGTCAGCGTCAAGAGTTCGTCAACGGTGGTCGATTCGAGCATTCTCTGCTCGGTCTCGACTCCAAGATCGAGCACCGACGCCAAAAAGTAGGAAAGCTGTACTGGATCCTGCTGCGTCATCACCGCCATCCGAATTTCAGGCGGAATGTTCGGCAGCAGGGCAAGGGCTTCCTGGATCATGCCCTGAATGTTTCGTTTGAGAGCTTCGATCTCTTCTTCGTCGGTCCTTACGAGGTCCGGAAGAATTTCGCACTTGGCCCTTAGATAGGGCTCGTTCTGCGTCCATTCGATCACCCGAAAACGGTCGAGGCCCTGAACGATGAGCTGCATGATGCCTTCGTTCCGCATCATCCGCTTGATGTTGACCATCGTGCCGACCTGGTAAAGGTCTTCGTACTTGGCATCGTCGCCGGTTACATTCTCGGTCTTGGTCGTGATACAGGCGATGAGTTTTTCTTCAGTGGACAACGCCGCCTCGACCGCTTTCATCGAGCGGTCACGGCCGACGGCAAGCGGCACGACCGTCTCAGGAAAAAGCGTCGTG
>JABFSB010000380.1 GCA_013140875.1 Acidobacteriota bacterium | reverse complement strand
CTTCTACCTCTTTACGGCGTTTTTCGTTCAAGCGGTTATAGCTTTTCTTTATTCCTTCGGTAAGAAGAGGCGAAGCTTCGGTAGCTTCGATCTGAGATCTAAAATTTGAGATAAACCGGCTCGTCTCAGCGGTCTCGGGCAGGAACACGAGGCCGGGTTTTGTGCAGAACTGGCCTACGCCACCGGTGACCGACACGTGAAGGCCTGTTGCGATCGCGTCACCGCGTTCCTTGATCGCCGACGGCAGAATGAAGGTCGGGTTGACCGAACTCATTTCGGTATAGACCGCGATCGGTTCGGGCCGTGCGGCTGCGATGTCCATTAACGCGCGTCCTCCTTTTCGCGAACCGGTGAATCCGACCGCTTTGATCGCCGAGTGTCTTACCAATTCCTGGCCGATCTCATAGCCGCTCGAAAAAAGCAGACTGAAAACGCCTTCGGGCATGCCGCAGTCTTTGGCTGCCTGCATCACGGCTACGCCGACCAATTCCGCCGTGCCAGGATGAGCAGTATGGCCCATGACTATGACCGGACAGCCCGCGGCCAAGGCAGATGCCGTGTCGCCGCCCGCGACCGAATAAGCTAGCGGGAAGTTGCTGGCGCAGAAAACGGCGACCGTGCCGACCGGCTTTAGCATCGAGCGGACATCCGGTTTCGGGATTGGTTGTCGGACGGGAATTGCGTGGTCGATGCGGGCGTCGACCCACGAGCCTTCTTCGAGCAGGTCGGCAAAAATTCGAAGCTGGCCGCACGTGCGTCCGCGTTCGCCGAAGAATCTTTGGTTCGGAAGCGACGTTTCGAGCGAAGCGCGGTGGATAAGAGTGTCGCCAAGCGCTTCGATGTTGGCGGCGATCGTGCGGAGAAAATTCGCACGATCCGCGGCTGGAATGTTCGCGTATGGAATGCGGGCTGAGTCGGCAAGAGCGGCGGCGCGATCGAGTTCGTCCGTCGTCGCCGAATGGAACGGCGGTTCTATTTCATTGCCGGTCGTCGGGTCAAACGCGGTAAAGGTGTCGGGTGTTTTATTTCCGCGTGCGAAGCCAATAATTGAGGTGCCTTTAAGATAGTTATTCATGTTGCAACAAATGCAGAAGCCCGCGCGTGAGCAAGGGCGTAATGCTCAACGTATCGTTCACGCCCTTGCTCACGCGCGGGCTTCTGCATTGGAAGTTTGCGGCCGCGTGGCGAGTGCGTGGTCGATGATCGCAAGCGTTTCTTCCAGTTCTTTGCCGACGAGTTCCATACGTGGCGGGCGAACGCGGGCGTTGCCCCAGCCGACTTTTTCCTGCACTAATTTTATGAGCTGGACGAACTTCGGAACGGTGTCGAGACGCAGCAGCGGCAAAAACCATTTGTATAGTTCGTGAGCTTTCTCGTCTTCGCCGATCATCACGTAGTTGAAAAGATCGACAGATTCTTTTGGGAATGCGCTGACCAGGCCGGCGATCCAACCCGTCGCACCGGCGTTTATTCCTTCGACAATCGCGTCATCTACACCGACAAAAATTTTCAGACGGTCGCCGCTCAAAGCTCGGATCGCGGTGACGCGTCGCACATCGGTCGACGATTCCTTGACGGCATGCAGGTTCGGCAATTCGGCGGCGAGTTCGGCGATCTGTTCGGGAAGAAAATCGGTTCCGTACGCGACTGGGTTGTTGTAAAGCATGCACGAAAGTGGCGTGGCTTTCACGATCTCGGCCACGTGATATTTCATCTCACGCCAATCGCCGCGATAGACATAGGGCGGCAGCACCATCAAGCCGCTGCAGCCGGCTGATTCGGCTTCGACCGCCTGGGCACAAGCGTCCGCAGTCGTCATCGACGCTATCGCCGCGATGACGGGAACACGATCACCGACCGCCGCAACAATGGTTTTCCATAGCGCGACTTTTTCATCGATCGACATCGTACCGCCTTCGCCAAGGCTGCCGTTCGCAACGATTCCGGTGCAGCCGTTATCGACCAGCCATGTTACGTGTTTGGCGGTGAAATCATGATCGATGTTCAGTTCTTCGTCGAAGCAGGTGGTTATCGCGGGCATAACGCCTTTCCATTCAAAGGTCATAGATTCTCCAGTTTCACGGGAAATATCGGCGGCCTGACCGGGCCGGGTTTCCAACCGAAAATAAACTCGGTGGCCGGTCCACAGATGCGGCCCTGACACGGGCCCATTCCGCAGCGTGTTTGCAATTTGGCCGTCCGCCAATCATCAAAAGCCGCCAGTTTCTCGTATTGTACGTCTTCGCAGCGGCAAACGATAGTTGCGTTGTCGGCCAGCGTTTTTAGCTCGCCGCGGAGGGCAAAAGCGGTATTTAACGCATTGCCGAAGCGCCGTGTTTTGTCGCGTTTCGTGAACAATTCTCTTGAGCGCTCTTCGTTGTCGGCAGCGGCGTATCCGGCTATTTTGCCTTCGACAAGTGAGGCTTCGACACCGCCGATCGCGGTCGGTTCGCCGGCACAGTAGACATTATTTAGTGAGGTGCGTTGAAACCCATCGACAGAGACGAAGCCGTCCTCAATTTTGCAGCCGAGCAAGGCGGCAAGCTCGGTGTTAGGAACCAGATGAAAGCCGCAGGCGAGATGATCGCATTCGATGGTTTGGGTTTTGCCGTTTCGGTTTAGGTTGAGCGAGAGTGATTTGATGGCCGCGTTGGATGTTACGCCCTTGCTCACGCGCGGGCTTCCGCATGTTACGTTTGCGATCCAGGTATTTGTAAGGTACGGGATGCGAAAGAGGCGTTTTTTCAAAGCAGCGGCCTGGATGAGCTTTGCCGGCGAGTTCCAGAGTCCGAGTGCGAATCGATTGATATTGCGGGCGGATGCTTGTTCGACGATGGCGACGACGTTCGCACCTTTTGAGTTAAGATAGTCGGCGACGGCCAAAAGCAGCGGTCCGGTTCCGGCGACGACAATGCGTTTGTTTTTTACGTTCAGGCCGCCTTTTACCAAGGCCTGCAGGCCGCCCGCACCGAATACGCCGGACAGCGTCCAGCCAGGGAAGGGGAGAAAACGCTCGCGGGCACCGGTCGCGATGATAAGTTTTTTGTATTCGAATTCGGTCGTGCCGTTTGGAGTTTCGGCGAGCAACTTATTCTCGCTGACTGCCGCAAATACCTGAGCACTGTTAACGACGCCGATACGGCCCGCTTCGATCGCTTCGATGAGTTTGGCGGCATCGGCATTCCTGACCTTTCCTAATTCCGCGCGCCAAATCTGTCCGCCGAGATGCGGGTTGTCGTCGACGATGGTGATGTTCGTGCCTCCGCCCGATGTCGCGGCAAATGCAGCCGACATGCCAGCCGCACCTCCGCCGACGATCAGAATGTCGGACGCGTTTCTATTCATCCGTTATGATCTCCATTCCATCGGCAACGAGAGTCGTGCAGCTTCGCTGATGGCGCACGCCGTCTATCGTGACGCGACACTCGAAACAGACGCCCATTCCGCACAATGGCCCGCGAACCTCGCCGCTGACGGAGCGGCGAAAAGCATCGACACCCGATGAAAGGATAGACGCGGCGACCGTCGTGTTTTCTTCAACCGAGATATCTGAGTTGTTGAGTTTAATTGTTATCAAGATCGTAACTCCTGGGTTGCGCGCGCGTATCTTCGCAAATTTTTTAACACAGAGACACCGAGATACGACACAGAGGTCACGGAGAAATCTTTAGTTGATCGTCCGTGACGGCAAATATGGCGTTGGGTCGATCGCCGATCCGCGACCGAGGATCGCGTCGGTGATCAACTCAGCCGTGCCGAGCGATGTCGTTATGCCGAGGCCTTCGTGACCGGCGGCGGCGTAAACATTTTTTGAACCCGGAACGCGACCGATATAGGGCAGATTGTCGGGTGTCGCCGGACGAAAACCGGTCCAGGTGCGGACGGCCGATAGCTTTCTTAAGCCATGCATATATTCAAAAGCCCGTGCAGTCATTCGTCGCACAATTTCATGATCGATCGCAGTGTCGTCGGAGCCGAATTGACGCGACGATCCCAATAATATCTGACCTGTGCTTCGCGGCTGAACGTTGAAGGCGACCGAATCGGTCTCTTTTCCGTGGGCCGACTTTAGATAGCCTAGCTCGATCAACTGATGACTGATGAAATTCGGATAGCGGTCGGTGATCACGAGATGGCCTTTTCGTTTGATGATACTGAGTTGTGGTGAAAGCTCTCCAGCTGACGCTCCGGCCGCGTTCACGATGGTTCCTACGGCGACGATATCGTCGTTTTGGAGGCGTACTCCATCGTCCGATATTCGGGTCACGCTAGTTCCGGTCATAACCGCGGCACCGCGTTTCCGTGCCGTGTCGAGCAAAAAATTCGTCGCGCAAAGCTGATAGACGACGCTGTCGTTTTCGACCAGCAGGCCGCCAGACAAACCTTCACGGAGGTTCGGTTCGGCAATGCGCATTTGGCGTTCGTCGAGAATCTCGGCCTTTACTCCATGGCCGGAATAAAATTCCTCTTTTCGCCGGACTTCCTCCATTTCTTCCTCATCAACCGCTACCCATATCGTGCCGCAGTGTTCATATTCGTTGTTAGGCGGCAACTCGGCGGCGAGATTGTTCCAGAGTTTGCGGGAATAATTTGTCAGGGCAAATTGTGCTTCGCTGTCGTCCATCACAAC
>JABFSB010000517.1 GCA_013140875.1 Acidobacteriota bacterium | reverse complement strand
CACAGTGCAAAATCTATCGAGCTCCCACAGCGTCGTATAAACGTTTGGTGTAATGCGAATGCCGGTGAATTCTTCGTGGATGATCGGAGTTGTAAATATTTTGTGTTTCGACATTAGATAGCCGCCTAGGGCGATGGGATCGATACCATCGATCTTAAAATTCGCGATCGCGCATGACTGAAGCGGATCGAACGAAGTGTTGAAGCCGACCTTTGGAATAGTTTTAAGATTGTTCATCCAGTAGCGCGACAAATAACGCAGGCGTTCTTCCTTTCGCTTGCCGCCGATCGCGTTGTGAAACAGGACCGATTCGCCGATGGCCAGCCGCATTGCGGCCGAGTGAGTACCGATCTCTTCGAACTTGCGGATATCGTCTTTGTTTTTGTCCTCTGACGCCATCAACGCCCAAATCTTGGGGATCTTTTCCTTTCGGACATACAGCATTCCCGTGCCCTTCGGGGCATAAAGCCACTTGTGCAGGGAAGTGCCGAAGTAATCACAGCCAAGATCGGCCTGTTTGAAATCGAACTGGGCGAATGAATGAGCTCCGTCGACGATGGTTTCAATGCCTTTCGACCGGGCAAATTCGCAAACGCGCTTTATCGGGTTGATCTGGCCTGTAAGATTTATCTGATGCGAAATCAGTATCAGCTTCGTACGAGGCGTAATGGCTTGTTCGTAGGTCTTTGCGATGTCGTTGACATCGTTTGGTGCTATCGGGATTTTAATTAGTTTCAACTTCAGGCCTTCGCGAAGTTCGCGTTGCCGAAGTGTCGTCAACATTCGCGGATAATCCTGGGTAGTCGTTAGAATCTCGTCGCCGGACTTAAAGTCCATTCCCATCAGGAGTATCTCAAGCGATTCACTGGCGTTTCGGGTGATGGCTATCTCTTCCGTATCACAGCCGAAAATTTCCGCAAGTCCGGTTCGGATCGTCTCCGACTGCGGCTCGAGCAATTGCCACATCGTGTAAGCGGTCGCATCTTCCTGCTGCCACGTGTAACGGATAAATGCCTCTGTCACAATTCTTGGGCTCGGGCTGACGCCGCCGTTGTTGAGATTTACAATGCCGCGGGTAACGGAAAAAGACTGTTGGATCGCCGTCCAGTAATCTTCGGCCGATGCCGCGTCGAGAGGAGATAGATGGTCGATCGCTTTTCCGGCCGCGCTCACATCACTCAGCAGCGATCCGACCGCTGCCGATGACAGAGCCATTAGGCCGATCCCTTTTCCGGCATTGGACAGAAAGCGCCTTCGACCAACCAACTCTGGCTTAACCTCTGGCAGGAATGTATTCATGCAGCTCCTTTCGGCAAAACCGGCAAATGTACGCTTCCGGATTTAAAAGCTTTTGACAGTTCGGACATTTCCGGGTGTCCCGTTCGAACTCTTTCCTCGCCAGCGCGACATTTTGGGCGTATAGGCCAACGCCGATCGTAAACACGATAAGCATAAATGGTGCAAGGCAAAGCAAAATTTCGAGCGGGCTAAAAATCATTCGCTCAAACGCATTAAAAAGACGATTACGATGTTTTGATTTCGCCTATCCCGGATGTCGGCTTAGCAAAATCTCTTCTTCCCTGATCGCTAGCATCAGTTGACGATTAAGTTTTAACAATTCAATCGTAGCATCCGCAGTTTCAGTTTTACCGATGAGCATAACTCTGTTCCATTCAAAATGGTCGTTCCAACGATCTTGGCGGGGATTGAAGATTCTGATTTTGCTCTTCATATTCTCGGTTTCCACAAATTCTCGCGCCCCTTTTTTAGCGAACAAGAAACGCATGAAAGTGCAAGATTCTCTGAAATCGTCTGGCCGCCAGAGGCAAGCGGAATTATATGATCCACATGAAACGTCGCCTCTTGGCCCTTCTGCGATAGTCGGCAATATTCGCATCGGTCGCCTGCACGGCGGATGACAAGCTTTCGCAAGAAGAGAGGTATATGGCTCATCCCCGCAAATTGCGAGCAGCTTTCTCCGACCGCAAGCGCATGAGCGAAAGCAATTCCGCCAATTCTACAAGTCCGTCAGCCTCTCGCTTTTCAGCGGCCGTCAATTTCTCACCTCGATCTTGCCGGTCGAGCAGTCTCTGCAAACGATCATTGACGCCTTTCGGCAGCCTTATCCGTCGAGCCGGCCCCGGCATTTCGATAAAGATATTGGCATTTTGAACCATAACCACCTCAGAGTCCTCGAACGAAATTTTCTATGTTTTCACTTTTGGCCGTCTCAGTAACGCAAACAAGAAATTCGTTCGGCCTCTCGTCGTAATATTTCGACAAAGCCAAACCGCCGATGATCCCGTTTTCGGTCCGAAGTTTTTCTAAAACCTCTCCCGCCGGTTTTGGGCCGCGAACGACAAACTCGTTGAAGGTCGGGGCCGAAAAGGCGATCTCGTATCCTTCAACTGCGGCGATCTTTCGCGCCGCAAAAGCTGCTTTCCGGGCATTTTGCTCGGCAACTTCACGCAGGCCTTGTTTGCCCATCGCCTCCATGTAAATGGTTGCGGCCAGCGCGATCAAGCCTTGATTAGTACAAATATTAGATGTCGCTTTTTCACGTCGGATATGCTGCTCTCTCGTCGAAAGGGTCAAAACGAATCCGCGGTTACCATTTTTGTCGTAAGCGATTCCGCACAGACGCCCGGGCATCTGGCGGACATATTTTTCCTGCGTTGCAAACAGCCCGAGGTGCGGCCCGCCGAAGCTCATCGGGATACCGAAGGATTGGCCTTCACCGACAACGATGTCGGCGCCGCATTCGCCCGGGCTTTTCAGCATTCCCAGCGAGATTGCCTCCGTTACGACGACGATCAGCAGAGCTCCAACCTTATGCGCGGCCTCGGCAAGCCGTTCGAGATTTTCAATACAGCCGAAGAAATTCGGCGACTGCACCACAAGCGCCGCGGTTTTGTCGTCGAGTGCGGAAAGGTCGGCTACACGGCCGCTTTTCGGGTCGAATGCGGATGTGACTATCTCCAGGTCGCCATGCTGTGTGTAGGTCCGCGCGACCTCACGATATTCGGGATGAACACTGTCGGCAACGATGATTTTGTCGCGACGCGTTACACGCTGTGCCATTAAGTACGCCTCGGCCATTGCGGTGGAACCGTCGTACATCGAGGCGTTGGCGACTTCCATGCCGGTAAGCTGGCAGATCAGCGTTTGGAATTCGAAGATGTATTGCAGCGTGCCCTGCGAGATCTCAGGCTGATAAGGCGTGTACGATGTGAAGAATTCAGACCGTTGAATCAAATGGTCGACAACCGTCGGCGAGTAGTGTGAGTAAACGCCCGCGCCAAGGAACGATGGCTTTGACGCAGCCGTGTTCCTTGCCGCCATTTCTTCCATCGCCGCGATAACCTCAGGTTCGGCAAGCGGGTCGGTTATCTCAAGCTTCCGTCCCAATTGCACGTCCGAAGGGATCGAGCGAAACAGATCGTCTGCATTAGAAAGCCCGACGGACGCAAGCATTTCTGAGCGTTCCTCGGGCGAATTTGGAATATACCTCATAAATTTGCGATTTTAGATTTGCGATTTACGATTTGAAATCAGGCTTAAGCACGATTTGCGTTTTCTTTCAATAAATCGGATCGCAAATCAAAATCGAAAATCGCAAATCCATCAACTAACGGTTGATAAATATTCGTCGTATTCTTCGGCGGAAAGCATGGCATCGGCCTCGCCCGCATTCTCCATTTTTACCTTGATAAACCAGGCGTCGCCATATGGGTCGTCATTGACCTTTTCGGGCGTGTCGTTAAGACCGTCATTGACCTCGACCACTTCACCCGCGACGGGAGTGAATATCTCCGACACGGCCTTCACCGATTCGACCGAGCCGAACGCCTCGTGCGTTCCAAACTTGTCGCCCACGCGCGGCAGGTCTACATAGACGACATCGCCGAGCGAACTCTGTGCGTAATCGGTAATGCCGATACTGGCGACATCGCCGCTGACCGACACCCACTCATGATCTTTGCTGTATCGCAGGTTTTCTGGAATATTTGCCATAGGACGTAACTATTTACTCGAACTTCTTAGGAATTCTATTAAATCCTCAGAGATGTAAAAATTAGTGCGTTCAATTTGTTTGATCGCTATTTCCGGATCGATCAACGCTTTCTGTGCTGCCGTTGCAAGCACTCCTATCAGCCCGATCACGCGTAATCCATTCTCGATTGCCAGTTTCCGGCCCGCAAGTTCGTCGATAAGAAGAAGGTCTGCCTGCAATTCCTTCGCAAGCTGTATTGCTTCACTCTCTCCGGCATCCAGGAAATCCGCGAGGTCTTGACCAACTGCACCCGACAGTTCACGAATCTCGATCCACGACGGCCTGTCCTGAAACCACAAGCGAACTTTCTCTGGAGCAGTCGGTGTCGTCAGCTCCCTGTATACCGCAGGTGGAATTAGAATATGCCCATACAATGACGGAAGGACGTGTACCGCATCGATCAATACCAAATAGCTTACAGATCGGCAATTACGATCATTGCAAGCCCAAATCTTCCATTATTTTTAGTTCTTGCTTAAGGTCGTCCAGGGTATAGCCAGTTGCCTTACGCCTGTGAATGAAATCTTCGGCTTCGAAGCGTGACGAAAATCCAAGCAGGATTCGAACTTGCTTTAGGC
>JABFSB010000144.1 GCA_013140875.1 Acidobacteriota bacterium | reverse complement strand
CTGGCGAATATTTCGCCGTCGTCTTCGGATCATCTCCGCTACGGTTTCGCCTTCTACATACTCCATCGCAATAAACGGTGGGTTGGCCGATTCATTGATCTCGTAGATAGTGCAGATATTCGGATGATTTAAGGCCGAAGATGCTTTTGCTTCACGCAGAAAACGATCGATATGGCCGCGATCGGAGGCAAGGGAAGTCGAGAGGAACTTGAGGGCGGTTTTGCGGCCGAGTTTTGTGTCTTCGGCAAGGAAAACGGCGCCCATTCCGCCCGATCCGATGGCGGAAAGTATGTGGTACTGCGAAAGTTTTTCGCCGATCTCGGGCATATGAACGATAGGGATTATAGCATTTCGGCTCCGGTATGCGTTGGCGGCGACCGGGCCACAAATTAACCGTCCGGATGAAACTTGTTCAGTTGCCGTTACGTGTTATACGTCAAATGCTTGTTCGTCGCCCGAAAGGTTGATATTCTTTTAGGTGCCATTTAATGACTTAATTCAAGGAGATAGAACCATGAAGCTTATCGGAATTGCCTTATTTACGGTTTTTGCAATGCTCGCGTTCGTCCTTAATCCGACCACGACGACCGAAGCACGGAGCGGCCTCGAGATCGGCGCCACGGCCGAGAGTTTTTCGCTTCCGGATACGGACGGCGCGGCTAAATCGCTGGATGATCTAAAGGGCAAGAAAGGAACTCTCGTTGTTTGGCTTTCGGCCCAGTGCCCTGTCGTTAAAGGCTATAAGGACCGGATCAATGAGATCGCGGCGGCGTATCAATCGAAAGGCATCGCGTTCATCGGTATCAATTCCAACGCGACCGAAGATCTGAACTGGGTCAAGTCCAACAAGGCCGAATACGGCTACAACTTCCCGATCCTGATCGACAAGGGAAACGTTCTGGCCGATAAATGGGGCGCGACCGTCACGCCGGAAGTTTATTATCTTGACGCAAAGAACGTTCTTCGCTATCACGGAGCGATCGACAATGACCGTAACGGCAAGAACATTACGGACGCGTATCTGAAAACGGCTTTCGATTCGGCGCTTTCAGGAAAAGAGATCGTAAAGACAAGTGCCAATGCATTCGGGTGCTCGATCAAACGTGCTCAAAAGGCCGAATAAATAAACCAAATGAAGCGTTGTATTTCGAACGGGACGAAAGCCGCCGCTACGGGTTGGCTTTTCGTCCTTTTTCTATCTTTCGACACGTCCGGCCAGACGAAGAGCCGACCAACCGTGCGTACCGCAAAACCCGTCGCGGTAAAAAAAGCTGCGCCGCCGATCAAAGTGACGCTTGTCGACGAGGTTTCCATCAGAAAAATACTCGAACCGAATGGCAAGCCCTTGCTCGTAAATTTCTGGGCGACATGGTGCGATCCGTGCCGCGAGGAGTTTCCCGATCTGGTAAAGCTCGACAACGAATTCGAAGGAAAGATCGACTTCATCACTGTCTCATTGGATGATCCCGAAGAAATCGCGACGACGGTGCCCAAATTCCTGGCTTCGATGAAGGCCGAGATGCCGGCTTATCTGTTAAAGACAGCGGACGAGAGTGCCGTCATCACCGCGATCTCAAAAGATTGGCAGGGCGGAATGCCATTCACGGTGCTTTACGGCGCCGACGGAAAGCTTACCTATTTTCGGCAGGGAAAGGTTGTTCTTGAAAAATTACGGGCCGAGATTAACAAGTCCTTCGACAATGCTCCGGCTCAACCTGTCGGCGATCTATCCCTCCACCCTTGACACCGGCATCAAAATCGGATAGTTTCACCCGTGCAACAATAATCCATCTGCGTACAAGGAGATTTTTATGCTGCGAAAGATCGAAGATTTTCAGAAGTTATGGAGCTACGAAGCCGAAATGACCGGCAAAGTTCTAAAAACGCTAACCGATGCGTCGCTCGATCAGAAAGTAACGGCCGAGGGCCGCGGTCTTGGCTTTTTGGGCTGGCACCTCACTCAGACTCTTGGCGAAATGCTTGGGCTGGTTGGATTAAAGATCGATGCGCCGGATTTTGATAAGGAGTGTCCGACAAACGCGGCCGAGATCGCTGCTGCCTACGAGAAAGCGGCAAAATCAGTTACCTCCGAGATTAACGCGAACTGGACAGACGAAACGCTGCTCCAGGAAGACAATATGTACGGCGAAACCTGGACACGCGGATTCACTCTCTTTTGCCTGATAGCCCACCAAACCCACCACCGCGGACAAATGACCGTTCTAATGCGTCAGGCTGGTCTGCTTGTTCCCGGCGTCTACGGTCCCGCAAAAGAAGAATGGGCCGCGATGGGCGCACCGGCGATGGCCTAGCATCAAGAAATTGGAATCTCGTGGTATGAACCGGAACGTGCTTGACCGATCACGTTGCGAATCGTTTCAATTTGTTTGCGGATTCGGGGCCAAGATGTCGATAGCAATACAACTACGGCAATTCTTCGGCCCTGAAGATTTTGTTGGTAACGAAGATTCTGATCGGTTGTGACAAGCACTTCAAAGTTTTCTAGTTCCGCCGCCGATAGTAAATCTCCGTTCTTGAGAGTTTGCCATCCACGTTCAAACGCGGTTTCTATCGAATGTTCCAATAGCATTGGCCGCAGTGGAACGGGCGTTCCCTGATCGAATAAGATTTTCATGCAACCGTTAGCTGATTTAGTGAGGCCATCTCGTGATCCAAAATGGCCAAAACCTGCTCTCTCTTAACGCCCGGAAACCACTCAAGAAATTGATCTATCGAGGCTCCGTCCTTCAAATTTTCGAATAAGGCCGCGAGCGGAACGCGTGTGCCTCGGAACACCCATTGCCCGCTTACTTTTTCAGGGTCTCGCTCGATTACATTTTCTATGGACAGGTTCTTCATAAACCGAAACCTCCAGCTTTTGGATTCCATTATCGCACAAATGACATTTTTGAGAATCGACATCGCAATTTCAAAAAGATAGAATAACTGTTTTGTTTTTAGCTCGGAAAGTTAAGAGAAGATGAACGAAACAGTTATCACGCCGGAAACCATTGCGCAGCATAATCTGACTGCCGAAGAATACGAAAAAATACAGCAGATCATGGGCCGCGAGCCGAATATTACCGAGCTTGGTGTTTTCAGCGTGATGTGGTCGGAGCACTGCTCTTATAAGTCTTCGCGGGTTCATCTTAAGCGGCTGCCGACGACCGGGCCGCGCGTGATAGTGCCGCCGGGTGAGAACGCAGGCGTGATCGATATCGGTGACGATTGGTGCGTCGCCTTCAAGGTCGAATCTCACAATCACCCGAGCTTTATCGAACCGTTTCAGGGTGCGGCGACCGGCGTTGGCGGGATACTTCGTGATGTATTCACAATGGGTGCTCGGCCGGTTGCAGCGATGAACAGTTTACGGTTCGGGCCGCTATCGAGGGATGAGGGCAAAGGGATGAGGGATGAAAATACGGGTTCGGATTCATCCCCCATCCCCCATCCCTCATCCCTCACACACAACCGCAACAAGTCTATACTGAAAGGCTGCGTCGAGGGAATCGGTCATTACGGCAATTGCTTTGGCGTGCCGACGATCGGCGGAGAGGTCGTTTTTGACGAAGCTTACAGCCTGAATCCACTGGTGAATGCGTTCGCTCTCGGGATCGTCAAGAAGGACCAGATATTTTTCGGCAAAGCTGAAGGCATCGGCAATCCCGTGCTTTACGCCGGTGCAAAAACGGGCCGCGACGGCATTCATGGAGCGACGATGGCCTCGGCCGAATTCGACGACGCGGCTCTGGAAAAGCGTCCGACGGTGCAGGTCGGTGATCCATTTCTGGAAAAACTCCTGCTGGAAGCCTGTCTCGAAGCGATGCGATCCGGAGCCATCGCCGGCATCCAGGACATGGGAGCGGCCGGGTTGACCTCATCGTCCGTCGAGATGGCTGCGAGAGCCGGAACCGGTTTGGAGCTCGATCTGACGCTTGTTCCCCAGCGTGAAACCGGCATGACGGCGTATGAGATGCTCCTGTCCGAATCGCAGGAGCGAATGCTGATCGTCGCGCGAAAGGGACGTGAACGCGAACTGGTCGAGATCTTCAATAAATGGGACCTCGACGCGGTCGTCATCGGTAAGGTGGTCGAAGGCGACCGGCTCCGCATAATGCACAACGGACGCCTCGAAGCCGACCTGCCCGTTCAGGCATTGACCGATGAAGCTCCAAAGTACGAGCGACCGATGAAGGCAGAACCGCCTGCGTCAGCTGGTAGCGCGGCGCCCGAGGATAAGTCGAAGTTCGTGTCACCCGACGCTCTGCCACCTGCTTACGCAGGCGGTTCTGCCACCGACGTGTTAAAAAAACTTCTTGCGTCGCCCAACATTTGTTCAAAACACTGGGTCTATGAACAATACGATTCGATGGTCCGAACTAACACAGCCGTTTTGCCCGGTTCCGATGCGGCAGTAATTCGGGTAAAGGAGACGCGACGGGCGATAGCCATGTGTCTGGACGGCCCGGGCCGGTACGTCGCGGTGAATGCAAAGGAAGGTGCCAAACTTGCCGTCGCGGAAGCGGCACGCAACGTTGCTTGCGTTGGTGCAAAACCGATCGCCGTTACTAACTGCCTTAACTTCGCCTCACCAGAACGGCCTGAAGTGATGCGTTCATTCTCTGATGTAATCGACGGCATGGCCGAAGCATGTAAGGTGTTTGAAACGCCGGTCGTATCCGGCAATGTTTCGTTCTACAACGAAACCGACGGCCGCGGTATTTTGCCGACGCCGACGATCGGCATGGTCGGGCTAATCGAAGATACGCGAAAGATCCTTACGCATACGTTCAAAACTGAACGCGACATTATCGCGCTTCTCGGCACCACGAACGATGACCTTTCCGTCAGCGAGTACGCTCAGACGATTCTCGGACATTCTACCGAGAAACTGATCGAAAACGGCCGCGTGCCGTTCCTCGACCTCGCGCTTGAAAAGAAGGTTCAGGACACTTTGCTGAAACTCGCTGACGAAATGCTGCTCAATTCCGCCCACGACTGCTCCGACGGCGGGCTCGCAGTCGCCATTGCTGAATCCTGCTTTTCCTCTCTCGGCCGCGAGGCGATCGGCGCGGCGATAGAACTGAAAGTGGATGGCTTAAGTCCGGAGGCCTTGCTATTCGGCGAATCGCCCTCGCGAGTCGTAATTAGTTTCTCGCCCGACAAGTTTGCTGCGGTGCGGGAAACGGTCGGCGATTGTCCTTTCGCCGTGATCGGCAAAGTAACCGATGATTCAATGAATATAGCGGTTGACGGAGATATTGCCCTGTCGTCGCCGGTCGCCGAGCTTGAGGCTCTTTGGGAAACCGCGCTTGAAAAACAACTCGCTTGATCCTTTCGGAATAACGAAAAACGAATAGCGAATAACGAATAGCCCAGATCACATCCGGAACTATTCGTTATTCGTTTTTCGCTATACGTTATTCCGGAATATACACTTCAGCTAATGGCCGGCGGAGTTTATTTACACATTCCATTCTGCAAATCACGTTGCTCCTACTGCGACTTTGCTACCGACGTTTATCGTGAATCCGATGCGGTCGAAAGATATGTGAATGCCATTTGCCGCGAAATTTCCAGTTCAACCGTAGAGCCTGTCTCAGCCGATACGGTCTACTTCGGCGGCGGTACTCCATCGCTTTTGAGTCCGAATCAGGTTGAGCAGATACTGAAGGTTGTCAGCGGCTGTTTCGATCTTGCTGACGATACCGAGATTACGATGGAAATGAATCCGGCGACGGTTTCGGCGGAAACTCTTTCCGGTTACCGTTCGCTTGGCGTAAACCGGGCGAGTTTCGGCGTTCAAACATTTAACGATCGTGATCTGAAATTGCTTGCACGCGGACATGATGCCAACGACGCTCGCGATACGTTCAGGCTATTGCGGAACGCAGGTTTTGAAAATCTCAGTTTCGACCTTATCGCCGGCTTGCCGGGGCAATCCTTGGACGATTGGGAACGTAATCTGAACGAGGCAATGGCGATGCAGCCTGAGCACATCTCATTGTATTTGCTTGAGATACATCAGGGAACGCCGCTTGCGGAACAGTTACGTTCAGGCAGGCGGCCGATGCCTGATGAAGATACGGCGGCGGGGATGTACGAGGTGATGCTTGATAAAACAAGCGCTAATGGATTTGAGCAATACGAAATCTCGAACTTTGCAAAACCCGGATATGAATCGCGGCACAATACTAAATACTGGCGGCTCGATCCGGTTTACGGATTCGGGGTTTCCGCGCATTCGTTCGACGGATTCGAGAGATATGCGAATGAGAGAGACACAGCCGCTTATGTAAGACGGATCGAGGAATCTTCTACGGCCGAAGTGATGCGTGAGCAGGTCGACTCGGCGTCCGAGTTTATTTTCCTCGGATTGCGTTTGAATAAGGGAATCGATTTGGTTGAATATCGTCGGCGATACGGTGCGGACATTGAGCAGAAGTACGACCTTGAATTGCGAGACCTGGCCGAAAAAAACCTCATTGAAATATTCGGTGACCGGTTGCGGCTGACGCGAAAAGGTATGTTGTTTTCCAACGAGGTATTCGAGGCGTTCGTTTGATTTGCGATGAGACAAATTTTCGGCGATAACGAAGTTATGAAAAAGATATTTTTGATCTCGCTGCTCCTGGTATTTTCGTCGGTTCATTACGCTCAGACGCGAGATTTCGGGCAGTGGGAAAATGACATGAAGGCGTTCGAGGCGGCAGATGCGAGGCAGATGCCGCCAAAGGATGCGATCCTGTTTGTCGGCAGCTCTTCGATAAGAATGTGGACCGATCTCGCGGCCGATTTCCCGGATAAAAAGATAATAAACCGTGGCTTTGGCGGATCACAGATCGCGGATTCGACATATTTTACCGACCGGATCATTATTCCTTATCAACCGAAAATGATCTTGCTCTATGCCGGTGACAACGATCTTAACGACGGCAAAACACCCGAACAGGTCTTTGCGGATTACGGGGCGTTCGTCGATAAAGTACGAGTGAAACTGCCGAAAGCAAAGATCGCGTTCATCGCTATTAAACCGAGCCCTTCGCGAGCGGAACTGCTGCCGAAGATGGCGGCGGCGAATGAAATGATAAAGAAATACTCGACCAGGAAACTCAATCTTGTTTTCATCGATATCTACAAGCCGATGCTGGGTGCGGACGGCCAGCCGCGGATTGCCGACATGCTTCACATGAACCGCGGCGGTTATGACGTGTGGAAAAAAGCTATCGCACCTTATCTAAAATGATAATTTGTTGCGAGAGATCAATCGATCTTTACGATCCTGCCTTCTAGTTTTGGTGAGATCGTCGCGTTCGGAGCAGTCCTTATGGCCTGTTCGAACACATCCGAATCCTTTGGCGCCTTTTCGGCAGATATCAGCACTTTTGCATTCTTGAACATCGTATAGCCGTCGCCGCCGCGCGTTACAAGGAAATCGGATGTCGCGAGGGTGTAGTTTTTCTTTTCGTCCAATTGCCGGCCGTTGACCATGATGTTGGAGACGCGTTGGCCGGGAAGTTTGCGGGTGTCGAATTTAAAGCTCAATCCTGAAACTTGCGGAAAACGGCCGGGTTCCTTGTCTTCGGCACTGCGGGCGACGCCGTGTTCGAGAATGTCCGCGAGCAGCTTGCCGGTTACTTCAACCTTCACGATCGGGTTATTGAATGGCAGCATCGAAAGCACGTCACGCATCGTTAGCGGACCGGGACTATACGTCAGATCGGCCCTGATAGAACCTCCGTTTACCAAGGCAACATCCGCATCGGCCGCATTGCGATAGGCGTCCGCTATAAAGTTGCCTATATTCGTCTCCTTTGTACGGACGGACTGAGAAAGTGCATCGAGCTCGACGCTGGTTGCACCTACCTTTACGGCCAGCTTGTCCAGCAGTTCCTTGTACTTTGCCGCGATGGGCCCAAATTCCGGGTCGTCCGGAATAGCCTCGGTCACGGGAATGATCTCCCAATCCATGCTCGTCAGTTTGCCCGTCTTTTTGTCGATGTACAGGTCGAACTTTCCGACCTCGCGTGCGTCCGCCCACATTTTGAAGATCGGCGTTCCGTGTGCCGACGACTGCAGCAGCGTGTGTTCATGACCGCCGAGGATAAGATCGAAATCGGCACAGCCAGCGAGCTTTTTATCCTGATACATGAACAGGTGCGTCAGCCCGATGATCACGTTCGCACCGGCCTTACGCATTTTCGGCACGATCATTCGGGCGGTCGCGCAGAAGTCGGTGACGCTAAGACTGGCCTCCATTGACGAAGTCTCTTTTGTCTCGGGCAGCAGAAAACCGACGAAGCCGACCTTCACGCCGCCGATCGAGCGAATTACGTAAGGCGGCGTATCGGCAAATATTTTGCCCGTCTTTGTATCGACGACATTTGCACCGAGCCAGGTGAACTTCGATTCCTTCATCCGGGCCAGCAGATCGGGCGTTTTCAGGTCGAATTCGTGATTGCCGAATACCGAATAATCCAGCCCGACCGCGTTCCACGCGTCGATCATCTGGGCGCCTTTATATGTTCGCGTCTCCACCGATGGCGAAACCGTATCGCCGCCGAGGGTCATGATCGTGTTCGGGTTTTCCTTGAGGGCGTTCTTTTTTATTGTCAGCACACGCGCTAATCCGCCGCGCTTACCGCCGTCAGCCGGAGTGAACTGATAGGTGTCGTTTAGGTGAAGAATCGTGACGCGGACAGTTTGTGCGTGAGTAGAAAAAGAGCAGATCAGAAAAATGAAAACTGCGGGAAGGTATCGGCTCATCACTTTAACCGTTTCAGTAAGGAATAAACTCAATTTTGTTTTTAAGATCGGCGGCTTCGAGTGTCTTTGCGATCAACTCAAGGTCCTCGATACACGGTCCGACCGGTGCATTCAGCTGCCTTGCGAACACGACGCCTGCAAAGATCTCGCCTGAACGGAAGCGCCGGGCGGCGGCCTCTATTAGAAAATCATCATCGTGCGTAAACACTATTCTCCCGAGCTTTGGCGGCACGATCCAAAATCTCGGAATCCGTGGCCTCGCTCATTCCGTCTTGCTGCGCAGTCAGAACATCTACTCCGCGAATTCTAAGACCCGTAACGATAGGTTTGGTATATGGACATCGGTGTAAATTCCGATCGGCATCTACAAAAGCCCTTTTGCTTTCAATCTTTCTCTAATCTCAGGTGATTCCACCTCAAGGCGGATCTCTTCGATCGGCTCCTGACGCCTTTGTATGTCACGATCGAGATCAGAGCGATGGTCCCAGTAATATGCGAAAGCCGAATGTATTTGGCCCAGGGAGAGATACGGGTGTTGGAAGTGGATCTCTTCAGGACCCCAGCCGTAGGCCTTGCTTTCAATGACCAATTCCACGATCTTTGTTGTCGTATTTTCTATGAACGGAACGCCCGCGTCATCAAGTGTTATATGCTCATATGTCGTCGCGACGGCCATGACGATAAGGTTACCCGAAAAAGAGGGTGATTGTCACTAAGCCGCCGTTATCGCCTTGACCGAATGAACTGCATAACATCGAAACTAATGTTCACGTCGTAGCTTGGCGACGCGGAATTTGGAAACTGAAGCCGCGCTCCCCCGGACAGTCCCGGGACGCCGAGCGGAACTCTGACCGAGCCGCCACGGTCCAAAATCCTAAACGACAGGCCGTCGACACCGGGTATCGGAATATCGCGGTCCCTTATCAGCCCAAACGCCAGATCGCGCGTTTCCTGATTTGCAACGATTATAGCGATGGAGCTTCCAACAACGACCCCGGCCATCGTAACCATGACGATGCGGTCGCCTGTTGACGAGCCGTCCCATTCGGACCGGAACAGGCGGAGTTGGCGTAAGCCTTCGTCGTGGGCCTGTCGGACAAGTCCCTGAACAACCGGGAGCTGAAAGACCGCGCCGGTAATGTCGGAAAGCTCGCCGGCCCGCGGCGTTGCGGGTCCGCTGCCACGTGGTGCGGACCAGATCGACGGTGCCGGAGGAGGCGTCGGCGTTGCGAAAATATTCGGTGCCGCCGGGTTCAGCATCGATTCGAAAGTCGGCAGCATCAGCCGCCAATCCGGCCGAAGCATTTCATTGATGATGCGGTTCGCCGCCATTCGGGCTTCGATTTCCGCCATCATGCTGACGATCTCGGGATCGAGCGTAAGTTGCTGGTCGAGCAGTCTGATCGGTCGCGGTCGGTAGCCAAGTTCAAAATCACCCATAGGAAACCTCCAGTCTTTCAATTTCTGACGTGTAGGCTGGTAATTTTTGCGTTCGCTAGGATGATTGATGAGTGAGGTGTGTTCTTGCCTCCCACAATTCCGGGAAGAATTTCTTTTTCAGCGTCGTGGTCAGATAGCCGACGCCTTCTGAGCCGCCGGTTCCGCGTTTCATTCCCAGCATGCGTTCGACCATCAAAATATGATTGTACCGCCATGAGACGATCAGCTCGTCGTGTTCGATCAGCAGGTCCTGCATGTTGTAAAGAGCGGCGTATTTTTCAGGGTGGGTCAATATTTCGACCGTGGCGGCGACGCGTTCGTCATGCGTTTTTGCGGCAATGCCCGTCCGTCCGACATATTCCCAAAACTCGTCGGCCAGCGACGGCGCGTTAAAACGTTCCGAAAGCCTTTCAAACGCGAATTCATCGTCTTTGAACGAACGCAGGATCTTTTCGTCTTTGGCGCCCGACAGGAATTCAAGCTCGCGGAACTGCATCGACTGAAAACCGCTTGCCGGATTCAGTTTGTCGCGAAATTCGAGAAATCCGATCGGGGCCATCGATTCGAGGACGTGGATCTGAGTTACCAATATCCGTTCGATCGAGATTACTCCGCGAAGAGCATGATTGGCCCGGAAAAGGCGGTTTTCCCTTATCCAACCGAGGCAAGCATCCAGTTCATGCAATATCTGCTTGAACCAAAGCTCATAGGTTTGATGGATGACAATAAAAAGCAGCTCGTCGTGGCTGGCCGGTTCCGAGAGTGTTTCCTGCAGCTTTATCAGCTCTGGAACTTTAAGGTACTCGTTATATGAAAGCAGCGCGTTTTTTCCGTATTCGTCGGCCATCGATCAGTGTGAAAAACCAGTCCGGAGAAGCAACCTAATATTCCTTTATCGGGTGGTTTAAGTCAATTTTTCACTTAAATGACCAAATCGATAAGAAAGTTCTTGACACAGGCTGCAAATGACGCTAAATTCGCATTCGTCAATCGACAATCTAGCAGCAAAACCCTTTTAATCTTGAAGTTTAAGATTGCTAATTTATTTGAAGTCGAAAGTCTTCGAATTGCTATCGAACTGTACTGGCGGTTGATCAGGCCGCCGGTAAACCGGTTCACTGTAGTTGCCGCTGTTGATTACAAGCAACATTCAGGTGGGAACAGTTAATTTTTTTGAAGTTTGCAGGAGGAATTTAGAGTGATGTCCAAAGCAGTAGGAATGGTAAAGTGGTTCAACAACGCTAAGGGATATGGATTCATCGAACAGCCGGGTGAACAGGATATATTCGTTCATTACAGCGCAATTACCGGAGATGGATACAAAACGTTGATCCAGGGGCAGGAAGTCGAATATGAGGTGACGAACGGCCCGAAAGGACCGCAGGCAGAAAACGTGATGAAGGTTGCCGCCTGACATAAGGCAGACCCGAAAAAGCGGACCGCGAACTCTCAAGCTAACCGCGCACCGGCATTAGTTTTCAAACAAAAAAGCGAACCCGAAAGGCTCGCTTTTTTTGTTTATACAAGCTCTTCGCCTTTGGATTTCAACAATCGCCGCCAAAGTTCACGGTACGACGCGTATCGCGAAACCAGCATGCTGAGCTGGTATCTCTGTGCATAAGACATCTGCCTTGTGTCGGAAACGCGACGGACCAGAGCCTCCAGCCGCGCTCTTGCCTCGAGCGGCGGCCGCTTGGAGTTTCCGTTGAAATAGACATCGAACTCGATCTTGAGCTTTCTAATATCGTCTTCGATCCGGGAAAGCTGCTTATCGAGCGAGGCCGCATCTTCAGCCTTTTTTTGAGAGTTTCGGTATATGGAGTTCGCGGTAAAAGCCATTTAGATTGGGGGAACGATCTGAGTTTGGTGTAGCTGAGCGCCACAGTAAGTAAACTCTTATTGAACGATACATTCCAGAAATCTCAGCCTTTTGTCTGAGCGAAATCGGTCATGTACTCCACCAGCCGCTCGACACCCTCAATTGGGAAAGCGTTGTAGATCGATGCTCGTATTCCGCCGACCGACCGGTGGCCTTTTAGGCCGACCAGCCCGGCCGCCTTGGCTCCGGAGCAGAATTCGGCGTCAAGTTCGGCCGAGCCAAGCCGGAAAGTTACGTTCATCCGCGACCGGGCCGACGCCTCGGCAGTTCCCTTATAAAAGCCGTCGCTGCCGTCGATCGTCTCGTAAATCAGTTTCGCTTTTGCGTCATTGATCAAGGATATCGCCTCGACACCGCCTTGCCTCTCCAGCCACTCGCAAACAAGATCGATAATGTAAATTCCCCATGTGTTCGGCGTATTCGGCATCGATTCGTTGTCGGCGAAAGAATTATAGCTGAGGACACCGTTTTGGCTGCTGCGGCATGTTTCAAGAAACTCTTCGCTGACAATCACGACCGTGACGCCGCTCGGACCGATATTTTTTTGGGCTCCGGCGTAAATGAGCGAATAGTTTTCAATATCGACCGGCCGCGAAAGTATGTTCGATGATGCGTCGCAGACGACCGGAGTGCCTAATCCGTCGAGGTCGTAGGGAAATTCGACGCCGTCGATGGTCTCATTCGAAACGTAATGGACATACTTCGCACCCGATGTCGGCCTAAGCTCATCCGGGGCCGGCACCGAAGTGTAGCCGTCAGCCGATATCGGGTTGATAACGTTAGCGGTTCCAAAACTGCCCGCGGCCTTTCGTGCTTTTTCGCTCCACGTGCCGGTGACGACGTAATCCGCCGAGCCGCCGGCCAAAAAATTCATCGGCACCATCGAGAATTGCAGGCTTGCCCCGCCCTGCAGAAACAGAATTCTGTAATTGTCAGGCAAGGCCAACAGCGACCGAAGCCGCGTCTCCGCCGACCGCAGCACCGCCAGGAACGCATCGGAGCGATGACTCAACTCCATAACGCTCATTCCCGTGCCCCGAAAATTCGTTAACTCGGCCTGGGCCTTTTCCAGCACTGCCAGCGGCAGCGTCGCCGGGCCCGAATAAAAATTGAATACTCTAAATGTCATAAGCCTCGGAAATTGCCACGATAGCACATCAGGTTGACAGCCCGCACTGCAAAAGCCCGCACGCAGTAAGGACGATACATTCAATGTTGAGCGAATCGCCCTTACTTGCTTGCGGGCTTTTGCACTATAACTTTGTTGGCTACTTGCGGTAGAATACTGAAATCTAATAAAACCAATTGTGATGGCACGGCATCTTAGACGCTCGGTTGCCAAAAACGCTGGTAATTTCGGAGGTTCTGAAATGTTTCGTAAATTCTTTGTATTGGTTTCGGCGGCATTAGTTTTAGCTTTCGTCGCCGTTGATAACGCGAGCGCTCAGGGCGCAGGCGTTCGCGGCGAGGTAAAGATCAAGAAAGCGGACGGCACGCTCGTCCCCGCTCCTGATGTTTTGGTGGAGGTTTTCAGGACCGACACTACGAAAGGTACGCTCCCGTCCGCAACAACTAACAAAAAAGGCCAGTTCACTTTTGTACAGTTTCCTTATGCTCAGACATTTGCCCTGGCCGTTAGCGGTGCGGGCATAAATCCGATGATCGAACCCGGCGTCAAGGCGGGCCGGGAGAATATCGTCATAACCGTGTCGGAAGGTGACGGGCATAAGCTAACCGAAGCTGAGGTCCGCCAAACGCTTGCTTCGGCCGTTAACGTGCAGTCAGGCGAGCTTACTGCCGCCCAAAAGAAGGAGCAGGAAGAATTTGAGAAGAAAAACGCCGAAATAACCGCGAAGAATAAAAAGATCCAGGAAGGCGATGCCGTGGCGGGCAAGGCGAACGTCGATGGTGTGGCTGCCCTTAAGGCAAAGGACTATGCGACGGCGATCGCAAAGTTCGGCGAAGGCGTTGCGGCCGTTCCGGATTTTGTCGGCAGCACGCCGGTAATGCTCAATGGCAAAATGGTGGCCCATCGGGCACGCGGATATGAGTTTTATAGAGAGGGTGTCACGAACAGCGATTTCGCCGTACGCAAGGCCAAGTATGACGAGGCGAATAAGGATTACGACGAAGGTCTGGCTGCGTTTGCTCAGGCAATGGCCGTGATCAAGGGTGCTCCGGCCGCGACCGATCCTAACGATCAAAAGCAGCGTGCGGGCATCACGCTTGAACTTCTGACCAACGCCGTTGAGGTGCATCGTTTGAAGGCGATTGGCGGTGTCGATTTTTCGAAAACGGCCGATGCTGCGACAGTTATCGACGAATATATTGCAGCCGAACCGGATCCAGCTAAGAAAACATCTGCCAAAGTGACTTTGGGGGATATCATGCGGGTATCGGGCGAATTCGAGAAAGCGATTGCCGCGTACAAGTCGGTTCTGGAAGTTGCGCCGGATAACAATGAGGTTATGGCGTCGTTGGGATTATCTCTCGTCGCTCTTGGAACGTCTGTAGAGCCGGCCAACAAGGAACAACTGCAGGAAGGATTAAACTACATGCAGAAGTATGCCGACACGGTCTCGATACTTCCGACCGATCCAAAGCACGTCCAGGAGTTTAAGCAAAGCGTTAAGGATACGGTCGAATATTTGAAGACCGAGCAAAAGCTCAAACCTCAAGCTACGCCAAAGGCAACTGGAGGAAAAAGGAAGACTTAAGTTTTACGAAAAGTAAGAATCATCACCCGCACTTGAAGTCCAGGTTCAAGTGCGGTTTTTTTGGGAACGATTCGTTGAGGAATTGTCGCAAAATGGCCATGCGGCAAATTATAAGAATTCTGTCATAAATCCCC
>JABFSB010000065.1 GCA_013140875.1 Acidobacteriota bacterium | reverse complement strand
GCCCCGCAGACCGCTCCGGGCCTGTATCCGGAGCATGACATTTTCATCCAATTGATGAAATTGAAGAACACGCTACGACATATGCGCGGCGAAGACCTGATCACGCATCTCGGCCTCGAATATTACGATTAGTGCCGAAAATCCAGAATAAAATAGTCTTTTCTTAAAATTCTCTTGCAAAGGCGGCGTTTTCTGTGCTAACAAATTAGTAGGGGAGTGCTGTCGAAGCGCGCTTTGTCGACATTCTCTGGACAGGTCCCTCCACAGTCCTAAAGTCCAGCCAACGTAATAAATATTGAAATCATCATTAGTGACGACCGATTTGCCTTGCTAAAATAGGGCAAATACGTGTTTGACAATCGTCATTTCGGTTAGCGGGACAGGCCTGAGACGGTTTTGACGCCCGGCAAGGAGTGTAGGTCAGATGAAAAACGATACGGCGAACAAAAAAGCGGGAGCTCAAAAAGGGATCCTTTTGGATCCCGAGCGAAAGAGCCCACGCGCAAAAGAGTTTGAGGACAAACTGTCCAACCTGATCGTCGGTCAGGAACGCGGCGTACGCCGTTTGAGCGGCCTTTTCCAGATATATCTCGCCGGCATGAACAATCCGTCGCGCCCGATCGGTACGATGTTGTTCCTTGGGCCGACCGGTTCGGGTAAAACGCGCGTTGTCGAGGCGGCGGCAGAGGTCCTGTTCGGCGAACAGCACACCGTCGTAAAGATCGACTGTGCCGAGTTTCAGCATTCGCATGAGATCGCAAAACTGATCGGCTCGCCTCCCGGATATCTCGGCCATCGCGAAACTTCGCCGATGCTTACGCAGGAAAACCTCGACAAGGCGCACACGGACGAAACTAAATTGACCTTTGTTCTGTTCGATGAGATCGAAAAGGCTTCGGATTCTTTGTGGCAGCTACTTCTCGGGATTTTGGACAAGGCGACTTTGACCCTTGGCGACAATCGCCGGGTCGATTTTTCGAGAACGGTCGTCATCATGACCTCGAACCTCGGCGCCCGTGAGATGTCCGACATGATCTCGGGCGGAATCGGTTTCGCGCCTGGCAAAGGCGGTGCAAAGCCGAAAGAAGATACCGAGATCGACACCAAGATCTATCGTACGGCGCTTGAGGCAGCGAAACGCAAATTCTCGCCGGAGCTCCTGAACCGCATCGACAAGGTGGTCGTGTTCCGCAGCTTGAAGGAACATCACCTTCGCCGCATTCTGGACATTGAGTTTGCCTCGGTTCAGGACCGCATCACGGAATCCGCCTGGACAAAGTTTGTTTTTGAATGCACCGATCCGGCCAAGGAATTTCTCCTTCAGGAAGGTATCGATCTCAAATACGGTGCCCGCCACCTGAAGCGGTCGATCGAACGTTTCCTCGTCTATCCGCTTTCGAATCTGGTTGCGACCCAGCAGGTCGAAACCGGCGATTTTGTCCTGGTCGATTTTGACGCCGAGAAAGACGCTCTGATTTTCACAAAGCACTCCGGCAAACTGATCGTCAGCGATTCGAGTGGAAGCGATGACGACGAACCTACGCTGACCAAGTCCGACGCCGTCGGCGCTCCGCTCCCGCAGGCCCAGGCCGCGACCGGAATGAGCAAGTCGAAAGGCGAAAACAACGACGTTTAGTTTTCTGTTCACAACTCACGAGCTGGGCCGTCCGAGAGGGCGGCCTTTTTTTTGGTACGGATATCTGAAAAGTCCTCAAATTTCTTAAAGGATGGCTAAACCTCCCGGTTTTGTATTGCGTAATAGTTATTGATAGGTCCGAAAAATCTGTAACCGTCGTTTGAGCCGCGGCGTCTAGGTGTTCAGCGGCCAAAAAGACAAAAACCGGCACGGCCAATGAGTACCATCCAGACCGTATTGCAAAACGAAACGCTACTGGCAGAGGACGAGTCTTTGACCGCACCGGTCCGCGCCGAGCGTACGGATGCGCAGTTGGTCGAGATGGTGTTGGCGGGCGATAGCACGGCGTTTGAAAGTCTTTTCGACCGGCATAAAAGGCTGGTTGCTTCGATCGGCGCCAGATATATGCGGCGACCCGACCAAATAGAAGAGGTGGTTCAGATAGCATTTGCAAAAACATTTGTCGAACTGAAAAGATTTCGCGGCGACCATGACCTTTCGTTCGTCGGGTGGATCGCGCGAATCACGACAAATTCGTGTCTCGACCTGCTGCGGCGTCAGCGGCGGAAACCGGAAGATCTGGCTGACGACATCGGCGGATTCGAGGCGATCCATCTCGATGCCGCGGTCCATCGAAGCGGCGAAAATCAACTTGTAGATCGCGACCTCGCCGATAAGCTCTTGTCGCACGTGGCAGCGGATGACCGCGCTCTTCTTCACATGCTCTATGCCGAAGAAATGAGTATTGCCGAAGTGGCCGGGCATTTCGGCTGGTCGATTTCGAAAACGAAAGTAAAAGCGTGGCGTGCCCGTCACAGCCTGCGGCGAATAATGAAGCGATACATGTAACCGCAAAAGGGGCCGGTGCGTCCTTGTAGATAGCAGCGATGAAACGAGCAAAACTCACAAATAAAGATCTTGATTCACTGGGACGGCTGGTTGTGCGGGCCGGAGCAGCGGATGAGAGCGAGATCGAAAGAATAGCCTCGAATCCGCGGCTCTATGAGGGAGTTTTGTCGAGGATAGTTACGGGCGTCGAAACGAGTGACGAGCCCGTACGGCCGATGTGGAAGCCCGTGTTTGCGTCGGCAGGGGTTCTGTTCGCTATGGCGATCTTAACGATCGGATATTTTAAATCGGACGGAAATGCGGTTGTGTCGATACCGCGTGCTTTACCGATCACCTATAAGGTCGAAGAGGCGAAGGAGCCGTTTAAGATAGCTCAACCGCTTCCAGAACCGGAAGCGGGCGAGCCGCGACCCGTACCGGCGGTTCTTACGCGGGCGCCCGAAAGGACGGTTGAGATGAGGTCGCGTCCGCAGCGTGGTAAACCTGTCCCGCCGCGTGAAGCGGACTTTCATGCGATAGGTTTTACCGCAAACGCCGAAGATGCCGTGCTTGACGGCCGGGTCGTTCGCGTTGAAATGCCGCGGTCCGCGTTGTTTGCTCTTGGGGTCGACCTGCCGCTTGAAAATGGCACTAAATCGGTCAAGGCCGACCTGTTGGTTGGGTCGGACGGAACGCCCCGGGGCATCAGGCTGGTCGAATAAGTTTTAGGAGACGATTTTTATGAAGGTATTAGCGTGCTTAGCACTATTTGTTTTACTTGGAGTAGCAGCAAACGGCCAGCAATCGTTCGGCGGAAAGATCTTTGCCGAAACCTCCGCCATGAGCGAGAAAACCGTCAAGGGTGCGCCTTTTGCCGCCGACGCTGTGAATGAAAGCGTCCAGGTCCTCGCGGACGGAAACCGAATAGTCCGCAGTTCGACCAACAAGCTTTACCGCAACAGCGAAGGCCGCTTTCGCCGCGAAATAACGGGCGGTTCGGGCGGTTCACTTGGTTCGTTCTATTCGGTCGGTTCGGGCATTACTATCCTCGATCCGGTCGCCGGTCAGCGTTATTTGCTGGACTCGAATTTGAGGACGGCAAGGGTCGGAATATTCAGGCCCTTTGCGGGAGTGACGGTCGCAGGGACGGCAAAGGCTCCGGCTGGTCAAGCAGCATTGGCGGCCGAAAAACTGAAGGCAGCCGAATTAAAAGCGGCAACTCCGTTGGCTGTGATCACGTCAAACGAACCTAAGGCCTATTTGGACGCTGCAAAAGCGCATTCGGACGCGGCGAAGGTTTATGCCGAAACGATAGTCTCGGCCCAGGGCGGTTCTTTTGTTTACTCGACCGGCAGCGGCGGCCATTCGAAATACGAGACACGAAAGGAAGACCTCGGTGTCCAGAACATCGAGGGCGTCGAAGCCGAGGGTACGCGGACCATTACGACTATTCCGGCCGGCGATATCGGCAACGAAAGACCGATCGAGATCATCTATGAAAAATGGTACTCGAAGGAATTGCAGCTGGTGGTAATGTCGAAGAACAGCGACCCGCGGTTCGGCGAACAAACATATCGGTTGACGAATATAGTTCGAAGCGAGCCGGACCCGTCGTTGTTCGAAGTGCCGAGCGGTTTTAAGCTGCTGACCGAGCCGGCGGTTTCCTACACGATAAGCACGGCTCCGAGCGGCGGGGTGAGCAGCGGCCAGAATGTTGTTTGGACAAGGCCGGCAAGTGCGCCGAAGACGGCAGGGACGGTCGTAACTTCTACGAAACCTTAGCAGTGAAATAATAAGTCTCGTGCGTCAATTTGCTCCTCCAAGAGTAAGACGAACGCGAAGAACCCGCCGGTCCGCCAACTGGCGGGTTTTATTTTTTAATCGCATCGAATTCCATAAAGCCGAACTGAAAGGCTCCCGGTGACGAGCCGTTGAAGACGAACGGAGCACGCCCGGAACCTTTTTGGTATTCGCGCGCGATTTTATCGACCGCCGGATGGGCTCCCTTTTTGCCCAGTACCGCCACCGTTCCGCCGCTTCCGCCGCCCGTGATCTTTGCACCGTACAAGCCGTTGTCGGCCCCGGCCGTTCGAACCATGTCAACGATCATGTCGGTCCCGTCCGAGCCGAGGCCGCAGTTGGAATAGCTGTCATGCGCGGCGTACATCAGG
>JABFSB010000189.1 GCA_013140875.1 Acidobacteriota bacterium | reverse complement strand
CCTTTTGGAACTAAAATGATGCCTTCGCGGATGAAGTAACAGCCTTCCTCGTCATCTTTTCGGTCAATTCCTTCGGCGTTGACAAGCCTAACGTTCTTACCGATTCGCGCGTCTTTATCGATGATCGCCCGACGGATTATGGTGTTTTCACCGACGCCGATGTGCGGCTGGCCGCTTTTCAGATTGGCGCTAATGTCCTCGATCGATTCGAAAAAATCGGACCCCATCACAATCGAATCCTCAAGACGGACGCCGACGTCAAGCCTGCTTCGTAAACCGATTATCGAGTTTCGGGCGTAGATGCCATTCATGATGCAGCCTTCGCTGACCATTGAATTATCGATGTCGCAGCCGTGGAGCTTTGAGGGCGGCAGGTAACGGCTGCGGGTGTAGATCGGGGCTTCTGCATTGAAGAAATTAAACTTCGGCAACGGCGACGCGAGGTCGAGATTCGCCTGATAGAACGAGCGTATAGTTCCGATATCTTCCCAATAATCATTGAAAACGTGCGCCTGGACGTTGTAGTTCTTGATCGCGCTGGGAATGATCTCGCCGCCGAAATCGACGGCCGACTCATCTGCTTTCAACAGTTCGAGCAGCTTCGGATAATCGAATACGTAAATGCCCATCGACGCAAGAAAAGGGCGATTCTCGGCCTCTCTCTCCGTTAAGCCGAAGTTGGTCGTATCGACACGCATTGCCTCAAGAGCTTCGCCAGTCGGCTTTTCCTTGAACTCGACGATCGCACCTTTTTCGTCGGTTTTAAGCAGACCAAAGCCTTCGGCCTCTTCGCGCTTTGCCGGAACGACCGAGATCGTGACATCCGCGTTGGTTTCGTAATGCCGGGCGAGAAAATCGCGATAGTTCATGCGATATAGGTGATCGCCGGAAAGGATGAGTAAGGTTTTTACGTTCCAGCTTCGAAGATGAGGCAATATCTGTCTGACTGCGTCGGCCGTGCCCTGAAACCAGTCCGGATTATCCTTTGTCTGCTCGGCCGCAAGAATCTCGACAAAGCCCGATGAAAAGCTTGAAAAGCGATACGTTCTGGCAATATGCCGGTTCAACGATGCCGAATTGTACTGCGTCAGCACAAAAATATGAGTGATGTCCGAGTTGATGCAATTCGACACCGGCACGTCGATAAGGCGGTACTTGCCGCCGAGCGGCACCGCCGGTTTAGAACGCAATTGGGTCAGCGGAAACAGCCTGGACCCCGCGCCGCCGCCAAGGATCACCGCCACGACATTATCGTTTCGACTCATATTTTCAATAATTTAGCGAAGTTATGGAGCAATTTCAGAATAGACCTAAGTCATTCGCATTTCAAGCGTTTTCTGCTTACCGGCCGGAACCGGCGAACACCGTCCGGCAAAATATCGTATATTATTAGTCGGTTTAATCGGTTCATCCTGACACGTCGAATATATGTGGTACTGGACAAAGGTTCTGTTTCTGATTTTTGTGGGCGCAATCGGTTTGTGGCTGCTTTATGAGATCGTTACTTTTCCCAGCATATCGAGCCTGCGCACCGAAAATCCGGTGACCACATCGATGATCGAATACCGTCTGAGCGAAGCACGAGCCGAAAATCGCGAGCCGCGAAAATTCTTGATCTGGATGCCGATGGACCAGATCTCGCCTAATCTTGCAAAAGCGGTACTAGCCGGAGAAGACGCTCGGTTTTTCGATCATCACGGATTCGACTGGGACGCGATTCAAAAGGCGTGGGACGAAGCCGTCAAGGAGGGCGAAAAAGAAGCAAAGGAGGAAGGCGATTACGACCCCGACGATTGGATCCCGCCCATGCCCAGTTTCAAGCGCGGAGCATCGACCGTTACGCAGCAACTGGCCAAGAACCTTTATTTATCCGAAGACAGAAATTTTCTCCGAAAGGGCAGGGAAGCCGCGTATACCTATTTCCTCGAACGCAACCTTTCAAAGAAACGAATTCTCGAGATCTATCTTAACGTGATCGAGTGGGGCGACGGTATCTACGGTGCCGAAGCCGCGGCGCGAAACTATTTTAAGAAGTCGGCGTCGAACCTGACCCGCGAAGAAGCCGCTTACCTCTCCGCCATGATCCCGAGCCCACTCAACGTTTTTAATCCCGCCAAAAATAAGAAAAGAGTCGTTCGTCGCCAGCGAGCCATACTGCGAGGAATGAACAGCATCCAGCTTAAGTACTAAAACAATACAGTTTTAAGATTCGGATATGATTGCGTCTTCTTGAACATTCTCAACGACGCAGTGCTGCGCATTGAATCAATACGGTCATTTTTCTTGATAATCGCTAACATACTGTTAGCAATGATCTTATCGTACTGGTACGGGACTTGCGATACGTAGTTTACAACGACGAAGCCCGAAGGATAAATAAGGTTTTGCCGGAGAAATCACGCTGGTAAAGGAGATAGGGATCATGCTTTGGACAATATTATTGGTATTACTCGTACTTTGGGCCCTCGGTTTCGGATTCGCAGGTGCGGCCGTGGGTAATCTTATTCACATTCTGTTAGTTCTAGCCGTCGTAGTGCTGATCGTTCAATTGGTCACCGGCCGACGGGTATAATTGTAATCTCGTTTTCACTGCAAACGTAAAATACCTCACCCCCGAACGAAAAGGCCGCCTGAGTCGATCTCATGGCGGCCTTCGTTATTCAATTTCCGGCGGCTTTTGCCTTCGCCCCGCCAACCACTTTCATCTCGTCAACCACCCACTTTGCGTCGCCGAATTTTTCGGTCACGAAAAGTACGTAGCGAATATCGACCGAGATAGTGCGGTTCACATTCGGATCATAGTAAAAATCGTTACCCAAACCTTCATAATTTCCGTCGAAGCAAAGTCCGACCTGTTCGCCGCTGCCGTTCAGGATCGGCGAGCCGCTGTTGCCGCCGATGATATCCGTTGTCGAAAGAAAATTGACAACGACGCTGTCGCCCTGTCCGTAGCGGCCGAAATCACGAGCTTTTTGCAGGTCTTTCAGCTTTTGCGGCATATCGAACGGATTGATTCCGGTATCTTTTTCCCACATGCCTTTCATCGTCGTGAATGGCGAGCGGTACTCGGCTTCGCGAGGCGTGTAGCCCTTTACGTTGCCGTATGAGAAGCGGAGCGTCGAATTCGCGTCAGGATACGGCGTTGTTCCGCGCATCTCGGCCATGCCCTGCTGATACAAAAGCCGGAGGCGATCGATCTTCGACGCAAACGCGGCTGCACGGCCCGCTGCTTCCGTCTTTGCCGCGACAAGTGCCCTGGCAAACCCGGTTACGTTGTCGCGTTCCGGCTTGAACTCCATTGTCTGCGGCCCATAAAGCGCGGCTACGGTATCGGCGGTCCAATAGCTTCCCTGAGCAACGTTTTCGGCAAAGGCATCTTCGGCAGCACGGCGGCCGCTTCCTTCAAACGCCTTGAAAAGATTCTCGGCACCTTCGAATTTTTGGCCTTCGGGCAGATCGGCGAACTGTTTGAGATAGAATTTGATCATCTCGCGTTCGTAAAACGGTTCGCGGTCGGTAAGGGTTTTCTGAATGTCGGCGAGCTTTTTCGGCTTTTCGGCGTCATTCAACATCTTGCCTTCGGCGACTGCCTGGACGATCGAAAGAAATATCGGCATCGTTCCGTCGGGCATGCGGCGGACCAGGATGTCGCGTTTGGCGAACTTATTCGATTCGGCCGAAGCGGCGGCAAGGTCGGACAACACGGTCCCGTATTTTTTCTGCCGGTCGGGACTGGCGGCGACCCAAGCGGTGAACTGTGCTTCCTGGGCCTGTCTTTTCGCGACGACATCGGCCTGATGGAGCCGCCGTCCGCCGCCATCGAAAACCTTGAACGAGTTATCGAAGCTGGCGATATCGGACTGAAATTCGATGCGTTTTGCTTCATCGGTCTTGCCAATTTCTCTAAGTGCGTTACTTCGGGCCGCAAGCCATGACGAAAGGAACGGGAAGTTGGCGTCGCGGGCATATTCGATCGACTGGCTTTCGCGATAACGCGTGGTGCCGCCGGGATATCCCATAACGAAAACAAAGTCGTCCTCTTTCAGCCCGCCGACATTGACCGTAAGAAATTTTTTCGGTTTGTACGGGACGTTGCCGGCCGAATATTTAGCCGATGAACCGTCAGGCGCCGTGTAGGCACGCAGGAACGTGAAATCGCCGGTATGCCGTGTCCATTCGAAATTGTCCGGGTCGCCGCCGAAGATGCCAATATTGCGTGGCGGAGCGTAAACTACGCGAATGTCCTCGATCTGACGCGTCTGAAACAGATACGCGAAGAAGCCGTTGTTCATCACCTGGACACGAATGGTCGATCCCTTCGGCGCCTTGGCTTGTTCGGCAGCGGTCAGTTCGTCGACATTCTTCTTGAACGCCGCCGCACGAGCTTCGCCCGTCAGGTTCTCGGTGCCTTGTACGACCTTTGACGTAACATCCTCGACCCGTTCGGTTATGAAAACCGAATAGCCCTTCGCCGGAATCTCGCCCCCTTTGCCGGTCGTGCGGAAACCGGTCTCGACCAAGTCGTTCTGCGGTGTCGAGGCCGAAACAAGGGCGTCGAAACCGCAATGATGGTTGGTCAGGATCAGTCCTTCCGACGAAACGAACTCGGCCGTACAGCCAATACTGAGGCGGACGACAGCTTCGGACAATCCTCCGCCGGCCGGATTATAAAGCTCTTCGGGCTTTATCTTAAGGCCGCGTTTTTTCAAACCGGCGATGGTGCCGATCTTGTCCGGCATATACATGCCCTCGTCCACACGGGCAAAGGCAAACTGCACGGAACCGATCATTACCGCGCAAAGCAACATCAACGAAACGGCTGCATTCTTTCTCATAAACTGGGCTTCCTTTGTATCTTGAGCTTCGAACTATGGCAAACTGAAAATTATAGCGTCATTAGCTGACTTCCGCCAATGCAGGTATGATGGCGGAACCGCGGTCCGGGATGGACGATATTACGTGTTGTTTCCTGATGGAGATCTTAAAATCAGCGGGTCGATACGAGACGGCAAGAGGTTGTCCGGCCGGTTGTTTCGATCACACAGTAACGGCTTCGCGGTATTCGCCCCAGATATCGCGGAGTTTGTTGCTGATCTCGCCTACCGTAACCTCGGCTTCAACGCAGGCAAGGATGTGCGGCAGCAAATTTTCGGTGCCGGCGGCAGCCTCGCCGAGTTTGTTGACCGCGGCTGTGGATCTCGAGGTATCCCGGCGTTCACGCAGAGCGCGTAGCCGCTCAACCTGATTTCGTTCGATCTGTTCGTCGATACGCAGGATCGGGATCGCTTCGGCCTCGTCGCTCTGGAATTTGTTGACGCCGACCACGATAGCGTCTTTCGTCTCGACCGCACGCTGGTATTGATACGCCGCTTCCTGAATTTCGCGTTGCACATACCCGGTCTCGATCGCCCGCAGCATTCCGCCCATGTCGTCAATCTTTGCGATGTAATCGGAAGCGAGCTTTTCAAGCCGGGTTGTAAGTTCTTCGATCGCGTAGCTTCCCGCAAGCGGATCGACCGTGTCGGCAACGCCCGATTCATGAGCTATCACCTGCTGCGTTCGCAGAGCGACGCGGGCAGCCGATTCGGTCGGGAGCGAAAGCGCTTCGTCCATCGAGTTGGTATGCAGGCTTTGCGTGCCTCCGAGGACAGCGGCGAGTGCCTGAATAGTCGTGCGAACAACGTTTACCTCCGGCTGCTGGGCGGTAAGCGTCGAGCCGGCGGTTTGCGTGTGAAAACGCAGCATCAGCGATTTCGGATTCTGAGCTTTGAACCGGTCGCGCATTATCCTCGCCCACAAACGCCGGGCCGCCCGAAACTTTGCTATTTCTTCAAGCAGGTTGTTATGTGAATTGAAGAAAAACGAAAGGCGCGGTGCGAAATCGTCGACCTTCAAGCCGACGTCGATCGCGGACTGGACGTAACAGATCGCATCCGCAAGCGTAAACGCGAGTTCCTGTGCGGCGGTCGATCCAGCTTCGCGGATATGATAACCGGAGATCGAAATCGTGTTCCAATTCGGGACTTCGGCGGCACAGAACGCGAAGGTGTCGGTGATCAGGCGAAGGCTAGGTTTTGGCGGATAAATATAAGTGCCCCGGGCGATGTATTCCTTAAGAATGTCGTTCTGGATCGTGCCGCTGACTTTATCGAACCCGACATTTTGCTTTCGTGCGACGGCGAGATACAGGCAGAGCAACGTCGACGCGGTCGAATTGATCGTCATCGACGTGGAAACCTTATCGAGCGGAATGCCGTCCAATAGTGTAAGCATATCGTCGATGCTGTCGATCGCAACACCGACCTTGCCGACCTCTCCCATTGCAAGGGGGTCGTCCGAATCCAGCCCGATCTGGGTCGGTAGATCGAATGCGACGCTCAGGCCCGTGGTGCCCTGCGAAAGCAGGTATTTGTATCGCTCGTTCGATTCCTGCGCTGTGGCAAAACCCGCGTATTGCCGCATCGTCCAAAACTTGCCGCGATACATGTTTTTACGTACGCCGCGGGTATATGGAAACTCTCCCGCGTTGCCGAGATCACCCGGATAATCAATCCGTGTCGTATTGTCGGGACCGAATTGGTCGGGGAGTTCGATACCGGACGATGTTTCGAACTTTTCACGTCGCTCTTCAGGCATATCGGCGATAGATTAGCATAGGAGATCGTGTTTTGACTTGGCACGGCCTGTTCGCGTAGCATTTCGAAGTAGAGAATGAATCTGGATAAGAACACACAAGACGCGTTGCAGCGGATGACCGATGCGGTTAATGAAGCGGTCAAAAACAGTTTGTCCGTCAAGGATGCGTTAGGTGCACTGCGCGAAATCGGTTACGAGCCGCGGCTGACGGTTCGGCTTGAGCCTTTGCCGGTCGAAGACTTCGCCGCCGAATCCGAGTCGATAGAGACCGACTTTACGGAAGCCGACCGCAAAGCACTCGGCCGCATGCTTATTCGGGTACGTTGACTTATGGCGAGGCGAGACGATCTTCCCTGATCTCTACGGTTTTTATCTACATTGCGGGAAATTTCCCGCTTTTTCTTTTTCTTCTTATTCCTCCCGCTCCTCTTCGTCCGTGAAAAAAAATCGGTTCACGGAGGAAGAGGAATAAGAAGACGAAAGAAAAAAAGAAAGAAACAAACGAACGAACTTAGTGAATTACTTCAATTATTACACCGAGATCGAAGAGACCTTCGTTAGACGGCGTGGAAAGAATCTGCTGCTTTCGCCGATCGATTGGGCGTTGATCGAGGGATGGCAGGAGCGGGGAATTCCGCTGCATGTGGCCATTCGCGCGATCGAGAATGTATTTGACGGATACGACAAAAAGCCCTCGACAAGGACGATCAAAGGTTTGCTGTATTGCCGTGAAGAAATCGAAGCGCAATATGAGGAATGGCAGCGATCTCAGGTCGGCAAAAGCGATAAGGCGGAAGCGAGCGAGGATGGATCGTTGTCGCTGGAAACGGCTTCCGGGCATATTTCGGGCCTGATCGCCCAACTGCGGGAGATCGAGGCTATAAATCTAAAAGATGACCTCGAACGCGCCGTTTCCCGCCTGGAGCAATTGAGGCTCAATTTGGGCGAAGATTTCGAAAACGTCGATAAATCGCTTTCCGACATAGAGCATTTTCTGGACGAAGCCTTGCTGACGAATTCCGATAAAGCGCATCTAAAGAGATTAGAAGGAGAAGTTGCGGGACAGCTAAAGCCATATAAGGCAGGCATGGAAAAGGATGCATTTGCAAAGACCTTTGAATTGATGCTCTTGAAACGGCTTCGAGAGGAATATGGGATTCCGCGGCTTACTTTGTTTTACTTATGATGAGATCTATCGGTGTTTTTCTTTTGGTTTCGATACTTGGGTCGGCCGTACTTGCTCAAACGAAAACAAAGCCGCCACCGCCCGTAAAAAGTGCGATACCAAAAGCTGTACCGGTCAAAGAGCCTGTGGACGCGGGAACGGTATCGGGACGGACCTACATGAACCGGACTTTTGGGTTCGAGGTGACATTTCCTAATAGCTGGCTGATCCCGGGCGACGATTTTGAAGCCGAAATGAAGAGAGCGGGCTTTGACCTGGGCCTGAAAGCGCCGGCGAACGTCGGCCCCCAAACGCGAACAAAGATCAATCAGGCCATCAAGAAAGTAGAGATTCTCTTGACGGCGTACCGATCGATACCGGGTTCCGCCGACAATGCCATCGTCCGCATTTCCGTTGAGGACTTAAGCTCGAACCCGCAGATCAAAGATGCCGTGGATTATTTCGACGCAATGCGGAGTCAGTTTAAGACGATGACCTTGCCGGCTGATTTCAAATACTCGGAAACCCAGGCCGAACAGCTTGGCCGCAAACAGTTCGGCTTTCTTGATTCGTCGAACAACGCCGGCAAGAAAAGGCTCTATGCGACCGTTCGCAAGGGTTATGCGATACTGTTCTCACTTTCTTACAGCAAAGCTGAAGATCTTCAAACGCTAAGAGAGGTCTTGGCCGAAGGGAATTTCGCTTTGAAATAATATTACGGTCCGCCTTAAACCTTTGAGCTTAAATTACAAATCCGGTGACGTGCTGGAATCGGAGATTCAAAAGATCGTCCCGCGAGGCCTCGGCTTGGCGTTTGCTGAAGGCCTCACCGTCTTTGTGCCGCTGTCGGTGCCGGGCGACAGGGTGTCGATTCGCCTTGATCAAATAAAAGGCAAAACGGCGTTCGGACACATAGAATCTGTGATCGGGCCGTCGGCAAACAGATCGGAGCCGGCCTGTAAATACTTTGGCATTTGCGGCGGCTGCGATTTTCAGCAGATGAACTATGAGGCGCAGCTTGCGGCGAAGACCGGCATCATTAAGGATTCGCTGCATCGGATAGGAAAGATCGACCTTGAAAACGAGATCGCGATCATCCCAAGCCCTAAACCTCTTGAATACCGCACGCGGGCGCAATGGCATCTGGACACTCGGAACAAAAAGATCGGTTACTTCAAACGCGGCACGCATGAAGTGATCGACGTCGATCATTGCCCTATTCTTGACAACGTTTTGGACGAAACTCTGGTCGAACTTCGCTCCGATCTCGACTGGGGCGCTTTTTGGCCGGAAGAAGCGGTCATCGACGCGGCGGTCGGGTCGGATGAGAATATTTCGCTGAGTTCCGCGGAATTACTGGACGAACCGGCAGAGATCATGATCGATGCTTTTGGCGAGAAATACTTTTTTAACGCGCAGAGCTTTTTTCAGGGCAATAGTTCGTTGATCGACAAATTGGTCGACGCGGCCATCGGCGAAAGCGAGGGTGGACACGCACTCGACCTGTATTGCGGCGTCGGACTTTTTTCGCTGCCGCTCGCCCGCCGATTCGCCCATGTTACGGGCGTTGAGGGGAATGAAGCGTCGGTAAAATTTGCCGAACGCAATGCGCGAAATGCCGAGTTGGATAACCTAAAGTTCTTTAATGACGGAGTTGCGGAGTTCCTGTCCGCGCGGGAGATAGGCGAGACCGATCTTGTACTTCTCGATCCACCGAGATCCGGGACCGAAAAGAGCGTGATCGAGGCGATAATCAAACTTCGGCCTATTAATATCTCGTATGTTTCCTGCGACCCGGCGATTCTCGCGCGTGATCTGCGGATTTTTCTGGATGGCGGTTATCGAATAGAAATGATCACGGCGCTCGACTTGTTTCCGCAAACGCATCACGTTGAAACGGTTGTGCGGCTAAATCGTTCATAAACAAAACTTTTTGGCGATCATCGTCGTTCTAAAGGAAACGAAAGGCGTTTGAACAATTTTGCGTTGGTAAACTAGAATTACACATATGGCAAAGAAAAAAGCGGACGACGAAAGCGCGTCGGGGCCGACAGAAAAAGGGAATTTTATTCGATGCAGATACTGCGGGCAAAAGAACGCGGTGAAAGCCGATTACAAGAATGGCAGCGCCAATTGCGGCAAGTGCAAGCTGCCGCTTTCGGACGAGCCGCATAAGAAATTTGCCGATCTTGGCAAACACGAATATGTCCATCCGCTCGACAGCAAGGCATTGGCTGCGTTAAAGGCGATTCCGGGCATAGACAGCGCCCTCAAAAAACTGCTTGAGGTTACCGGCGAATCGGCCATCCGCGTTATGTTCACGGCAAGTTCGGTCAAGGTGACGCCGAAACAATGTCCCGATCTGCACGCAAAGCTGCAGATCGCGTGTACGACGCTCGGCGTAGACATGCCGGACATGTTCGTTCAGCAAAATCCGATCGTGAATGCATTCACCTATGGCTCGGAACGGCACGTCATTGTTTTGCATTCGGAGCTTCTTGAAAGGTTGAACGAAGAGGAAACGCTGGCCGTGATTGCCCACGAGGTCGGCCACATACACGCCGAACACGTGCTTTATCTTACGGCCGCGCGTTTGATGGAAGCTCTGGCAAATGCGTCACTGGCAAGGTTGATTCCGGGTTCGGAGATCATCAAGTTCATCATATCGGCCGGCATAAACAGTTCGCTGCTCGCCTGGGCCCGCCGGGCGGAGTTATCGTGCGACCGGGCCGCCTGTTTAGTTGTTCAGGACCCGCACGTCGTCGGTCGGGTAATGATGAAACTGGCCGGCGGCACTTTTGTGTCTAAGGTCGACTACGATCTCTTTCTTGAACAGGGCCGCGAATTTCAAAAGAACTACGAGGAAAAGAACCTCGACAAATTCTGGGCCACGATCATAAACGCTGGACAAACTCATCCATTTCCCGTGTGGCGCGTTTCAGAGATATTGGAATGGGTCGACAGCGGGCAATACGGCGATCTTATGAAAAAGTAATGGAGGGCGCGGTGCGGAACTTTAAGTCGATCAACTCAATCGCGTTTGCTTTAGTGACTGTAATGGCATGGTTTGCTTCGGCTACCGATGCGGCCGCTCAGGTTGAGTGGCTCACGACGCGAGCGGTGCGCAAATTCCATCGGGACCCGTGAGCGGACAGGTAAAGAAAAAAGCGTTTACGGCGAAGTTTGGAGTTCTTGCAAAAACCGGCGGGATCAGTTTTGGTGAGGATGCCTTCGATCATTACACGATTACCGTAAGAGATGCAGAGACCAGCTTTTATTCTAAGTTTGCCGTCGATGTTGTGGTTACAGTTCCCAAGGACGAGTTGCCGGACGGAAAGATTTTTCGAAGGAAAAGTGTAAAAACGCTCGCGGAACAACCTGGTCCGGGCCGCATGGATCGAGGTGTGCTCGCCCTTGCAGAAATGTACTCGCTGACTTTTCGATTTCGTGAAAAGACTAATGGCTCGGACCTGACGGCGGATAGCTGGATAGTAGGTACACCATACCGGCCTTTTACCGGCCGCCTGGAAATTGGCAAGCGTCAGGGCCAAAGGTTGACGGCACGGCTTTATGTTTGTCTGGATGACGAAGACAAAAGCTGTGCTGCAGGAACGGTCGAGCTTGCTATACGGTAGGGGGCAATGATCGTCGTTTCTGACAGCAGATTTTAGGCGACCACAAGGCGGGCCACCTTGCTTCGCCGTTTCTTTGCCGCCTTCCAGAGATCGTGCTGGGCTTGCATGCTTGTCCATAACTCAGGGCTCGTGCCGAGCGCATCCGAGAGCCTCAAGGCCATGTCGGCCGATATCGCGGCACTTCCGTTAAGAATGCGAGAGAGGGCAACGCGTGTAACTCCTAAGTGATCGGCAACGGCGGTAACGGTAATTCCTTCTAAATAATCCTTCAATACGGTTCCCGGATGGGGTGGATCGAACATTCTCATAAATTCCTCAGTGATAGTCCTGATAATCAACTAAAATGGCGTCGTCACCATCAAAAGCAAATGTGAGTCGCCAGTTTCCACTAACGTCAATTGACCAGTGTCCGGCCAGTTCGCCCCGCAATTGATGCAATCGCCAACCCGGTGCAACTAAATCCTGCGGCCGACGAGCGTTATCCAAAGCAAAGAGCTGCCGACGCAGCTTCTCGGCATGTTTTGCCTGGATACCGGCTTTCGATCCCTTTCTAAAGAACTGCTCAATGCCGCTGTGCCGGAAGCTCTTTATCACAGATTTAGTGTATAGCTTAACTATACACCGAGTCAACGTTTTGATATCATCAAAATATGCTGATGGTGATTACCACGACTTCGAAGTCCGATGACGCGGAGCGGTTGGCAGAGGAGATCGTGGCCGCGAAACTTGCCGCATGCGTACAGATACTGCCCAAGATGACATCGATTTATTTCTGGGAGGGCGAGGTTCGGAAAGATGAAGAACATCTTCTGCTGATCAAGACGAACGAAGAGAAATACTCTATGCTCGAGGCCTATATCGCAGAAAATCACACGTACGACGTACCGGAGATCGTCGCTATTGAGTGGGCCCGTGTTTCTGTGAAGTATCGGCAATGGCTTGAGAATTACCTTGCGTAAACGGGTTCTGCGAGAACTGATCAACTAGCTCTTCCTATTTTTCTCACCCGCACTCGAAGTCTTCAGAATAAAATCGACCGCGTCTTTTGGTGAGTCAGTAAGGTGGATCAGGCCCAAGTCTTCCTCGTTTATGTTGTGTTCATTCAACATAGTCGAGGTGATCCATGCAAGCAGGCCGCGCCAGTATTGTGAGCCGAACAGCACGACCGGGAAGTTGCGGATTTTGCGCGTTTGTATGAGCGTCAACGCCTCGAACAGCTCATCCATCGTGCCGAATCCGCCGGGGAAAATTATGTAGGCATTGCTGTATTTTATGAACATGGTCTTCCGGACCATAAAGTATTTGAACGTGAGCGATTTCGTCAGATAAGGATTCGGCATCTGCTCGAATGGAAGTTCGATGTTGCAGCCGACCGAAACTTTTCCTGCCTCGAATGCACCTCTGTTCGCGGCCTCCATAATGCCCGGGCCGCCGCCGGTGATGATCTCGAAGCCTTGCTCGGCCAGCAATTTGGCGGTTTCACGGGCCGCTTCGTACATCGGATCCTCTTCGCGGGTGCGGGCGGAGCCGAAAATCGAAATACCGCGAGTGATCGTTGCAAGGTCGTCAAACCCACCGACAAATTCGCCCAGGATCCGAAATACGCGCCATGAATCGGAGGTTTTGTACTCGTCCTCGGGTTCAGGCGAACGAAGCAGCACTTCGTCATCCGTCAGTTGCCAATATTCCGGAACGTTCTCGACCTGTTTTGCCTCTCCCACCGTCTTCGGCTCGGACGGCTTCTTCGCGTCTTTCTTTTTTTTCGGTTTGTTAGCTTTCGTTTCTGCCATTGGTAAGATTTGCGAATTTCGATTGTCAATTTGCGAATTTTTTAGAAATAGTCAATCGACATTCACAAATTGAAAATCGAACATTCCTAGATTCCCATTATGTTGTAGCCGCAATCGACGTAAATGGTTTCGCCGGTAATTCCGCTGGCCATATCGCTGACCAGGAACAACGCCGTGCTGCCGACTTCGGCGGCGGATACGTTTCGTTTTAACGGCGATTTTTCGGCTACATAGCCGAGCAGCGTGCCCATATTCTTTACGCCGCGGGCGGAAAGGGTGTTGATCGGCCCGGCGCTTATCGCGTTGACGCGAATGTTCTGTTTGCCAAGATCGGCGGCGAGGTAGCGGGTCGACGCTTCAAGCGCCGCTTTTGCGACGCCCATCACGTTGTAATTCGACACGACCTTTTCGGCCCCGTAATAGCTCATCGTAACGATGCTGCCGCCGTCTTTCATCAGCGGCGAAGCAGCCAACGCAATCTGTGTCAAGGAAAATGCGCTTATTTCAAGCGCGGTTCGAAACGCATCGCGCGTCGTCGTAACGAACTCGCCTTCAAGAGCTTCTTTTGGTGCGAATGCTATCGAATGAATAACAAAATCGAGCCGTCCATACTTTTCGCCAATCGCCGCGAAGGCCGCATCTACCTCTGCCTGATTTGTAACGTCGCACGGGATGACCAGCGAATCCGCCAGCTCACCCGCGAGCTTTTCAACGTTTTCTTTCAAACGTTCGCCCTGATACGTAAAGGCCATCTTTGCGCCTTTTTCCGCGCATGCCGACGCGCACGCCCACGCGATCGAACGCTTGTTGGCGACACCGAATATTATTCCTACTTTATTTTCGAGCATAAAATTGAAGGTGAAAAGTGGAAAAGGGAGAAAGTGAAAAGATGGTGATTTGATCAGTCTCTTTTCACATTTTTACCTTTTCACTTTTTCACATCTAATCCGTCACGTAAATTTTTTGCAGCGATTCGAAGTCGAGCAATCGGATGTCGATGTCGACCGGTGTTCTCTCGAATTTCTGTCGACCTAACGCTTCGCGAAGCCGGTCGTTGTTCTCTTCGCTAAGCTGCGTAACCAGGACCATCATCAAACGCACCTTCATTCTAACGTTCATCTCTGCAAAAGCCTTTTTGACCTGCCCAATTTTGCGAAGCATGGCGTCGATCTTCTCTTGCCGCAGTTCGGGGACCACGAGAAAAAAAACGTCGATGCAGTTAAGCACGTCGCATTTGGCGAAAACGGCATTGAACGGAGCTTTGCCGACGTTCACATGACGCATCAGCGGCAGACTTTCGTCGTGCTGGATCTGCCGCAGGGCGAGGTCTTCCGCAACGATATAGGCTGACTGAAGGTCACTTATTTGTTCCGATTCGACCTCAAGTATCTTTGAAAGTTCGAAGACTTCAATGTTCAGATTCTGTCGCTGAATCTCAGGCTGGGCCGTCGTCCAGTCTATACGCTTTTGGTCACTTCGTGCCGTTGCGCGGCGAGACGTCCAAACATTAAATACAAGAAAAACCACCGCGGTGCCGAGAGCCACGAGCGTTAGGGACGCGAACGGCCAATTTTGTTTGGCGGCCGCCATGACAAGCAGCCCAGCCAAACAGGCAAGGATGACGGCCGACAGAATCAGCCACGGCGGAAATGATTCGCGGTGCGCGAACCGCTCGGAGGAGGTTTCAAATTGTTTTGCCACTAAATTAGAGG
>JABFSB010000443.1 GCA_013140875.1 Acidobacteriota bacterium | reverse complement strand
GCATTACCACCTGAACGCATTCGGCATATTTGGCCGCCGGAACTTCGCCAGTAACGGTCACTTTGCCATTCACAACATCTGCTTTAGCACCGGTACAGCCTGCCTTCTTAAGCTCTTCGTTTATCTTTCCGGTCAGGGCCGGATCGGCGGCCGCGGGCGTTGCGACCGGAAGCGGCTTCAGCGTTGTGCTGTTTACGACGGACTTAATGCCTTCAACCGCTTTGGCCGATGCTTCCGCTTTACTCTTGGCCGCCGCATCGGCAACCTCGCCGGTCAGTGTCGCGACACCATCTTTCACCGCAACGGTCACGCCGGTAACTTTATCGGCGGCCAATTTGTCCGTAACCGCTTTTGCCAGGTCGGCATCGCTTTTGCCGCAGGCGCTGATGAACAGAGCGATGGCAATGGTCAAAACTGTTAGAAATTTGATCTTCATTTTTCCTCCTGAATAAGGTCCTGTTGAAATATTCTCAAAAACTATGATCACAAACTAAGGCTCAGGCAACGGCTAAATATCCGCCGCGACTTTGCCTTTGATCCGGCTTGGGGTCCCCGGTTACTTAAAAACGATTAAAGTATATTGATTCATCCCGTTGGTTTTTTCAAACGGAAAAGGGCCGATCAGCAAAAAACTTCATCGACGATCTGGCGGGCCACTTCAAAGGATGTCCGGTCCGGTTTTACGACGAAGTGCCAATCGGCCAGGCAATATAGGTCCTGGCGTTCGTCGAACAGCTTTTGGGCGGCTGTTTTATTGCGGGCCAGCGGCCGCTCCTTGCGGGACCGGCTGATGTTTACCCAGCAATGATTAAAGGTCGCGTCGAGCCAGATGCTCGTAACTCCCTCGCCTTTAATAAGATCGCGGTTTTCAGGCGTGATCCATGCTCCACCGCCGAGGCTCAGTATCCGGACGTTCTTCTTGTCCAGCGCCTGTTTCAGGCATTGCGTCTCGATACGGCGATACTGTTCGATTCCGTCCTTATCGATGATCTCGACGATCCGGCGCTGTTCGCTTACCTCGATCAAAGAGTCGAGGTCCAGACGCTCGCAGCGCAGCAAATTAGCCAAATGCCGAGCCACGCTGGTTTTGCCGACGCCCATAAAACCGGTCAGCGCGATACGCTTGTCCGATTCTTTGCCGGCGTTTAAGTTGGATTTCTGGTCCATTTAAGAACGGTCGCTTTTTCCTCTTATTCTTCTTTTTTCTCTCCTTCCGTGGTCATGTTTTGAAAAAGCCGGGGAAAAAGATCATCAAAAAGAAGGAAGTGAAGTTAGTATATTACTCTCGCAATCTCATCGAAAAAGGCCGGGAAAGACACCGCTGCGGATTCGGCACCGATTATTTCGGTTTCGCCTTCAGCAAACAGCCCGGCGACCGCAAACGACATTGCAATGCGGTGATCGCCGAAAGAATCGATAACGGCACCTTTCAAATGCGACCTTTCGACCCTAAATCCGTCGTCGAATTCCTCGATAGACGCTCCCATACGACGAAGATTCTCGACGATCGCGTCTATCCGGTCGGATTCTTTTATCCGCAGTTCGCGAGCGTCGCGGACCTCGAGTCCGCCTTTCATCTGTGATCCGGCAACGGCCAGTATCGGAATCTCGTCGATCAGGTTTGCGATCACTTCGCCGCTCAAAACAGTCAGATCACTTTTCCCGCCGCCGTCGCTTCCCTTCACGGTCAGGTCGGCAACCGGTTCATTGCAAACTTCCCTTTTGTTCGACGCCGTAATATCAATACCAAGCCCTTTAAGAACATCGACCACCGCTTTTCGTGACGGATTAAAGCCGACGTTCGGCATCGACAGCTCCGAACCATCGAGAAAAGCCGCGGCCACAATAAAAAAGGCGGCCGACGAAAGATCGGAAGGCACGAAAATATCGCGTGCCGTCAGTTTTGCGTCGCCGGACACGAACAGCCTGACGCCTTCGTCCGACTTTTCTTCGCGAACATCCACGCCCAGCCATTTGAACATTCGTTCTGTATGATCGCGCGTCTGCGTCTTTTCAAGCACGGAAGTTTCGCCCTCAGCATTCAGCCCGGCGAGTAGAACGCACGATTTAAGCTGTGCCGAGGCAGCGGAAGGCTCGTAATTGATCGCTTTTAGCGGTGACTTTCCTTTAATACTTAAAGGTGCTCGGCCGTCTTTGCTCCCGATCGCGGCTCCCATCGAAACCAGTGGATCGATCACACGTTTCATCGGCCGTTTTTGAAGCGATTCATCGCCCGTCAGGACCGATTCGAAATCCTGCCCCGCAAGCACACCGGCCATCAGCCGCATCGTCGTCCCGCTGTTCTCGCAATCAAGATCGCCACCGGGCGGTCGCAAGCCTCTTTTCCCAACGCCATTAACCAAAAGGCCCGTCCCGTCCCACACTATATTAACGCCCAGCCCTTGCAGACACCTCACCGTCGCCGCACAGTCTGCGCTTGTCCCGAAATTCGAGATCCTAGTTCGCCCCTCGGCCAATGCAGAAAATATCGCCGCCCGATGCGAAATCGATTTATCACCCGGCAGAATCAAATCGCCTCGAACAGTGACCGCTGAACTAATTTTCATAAAAAAACCAAACAGGATGGACAGAATGCACAGGATTTTTTTGTGTTTTGTCGTTTAGCTTTCTTAAACGACTCGGCCAAAAGTGACTCTCCTAAATCCTGTCTATTCTGTATATCCTGTTATAAGCACTTATCTGTGAAGCCGATAGAACTCAAGCTTTGGGTTGCCAAAGTTTATTAGCATTCCGACCTCAATTCCAGTGGCCTTCAGATAGTTGATCACTTGTGCCTTATGTTCTGGCAGGATCGAACGAACCGCCTTCAGTTCTACGATGACCTTGTCTGCAACCAGCATATCCGCGCAGAACTCGCCGACGATCACGCCACGAAACTTAACGTTCAGCCTGACCTGTGATTTGACCGGAATTCCTTTTTGAGTTAACGCAACGACCAAAGCCCGCTCATAAACCGATTCAAGAAAACCGGCACCAAGCTCGTTCGCTACCTCGAAACTGGCCTCCAATATCTTCGAAGTAATTTCATCGTGGAGCATAATAGTTTGTTTCAACAGAATAAACAGGATACACCAGGATTGCCCATCAGGTTCAACTCCGGCATTTTGTATTGGCACGGTGCCGTTCTGTCGATCTTGCGTCTAAGAAATCTCCATCCTGTTTATCCTGTCCATCCTGTTCAGCCTTCCCGTCTTGACAGGACATATCGTTAGCCTTTACCTTAGCTGAAAACCCAGTTTGTGCCTGAAACCATGGAACTTAAACTCCCTAGCCGTATCGAGTCGGTCAACGACGCGGCGATGCATGCCGAATCGTTTGTAAAGGATAACGGTTTAGGCGATGATTTTGCGTCTGCCATAGACCTGGCTGTGCGCGAATCGGTGGCGAACGCGGTTAAGCACGGGAACAAATTCGATCCGGAAAAAGAGGTCGAGATCACCTTCGAGCGGTCGCCGAAAGGAGTCGAAATAAGCGTCCGCGACTTCGGCCCGGGCTTTGCACCCGAGGATATTCCCGACCCGACAAATCCCGAGAATCTGCTCAAGGCAAACGGCCGCGGAATCCTTTTTATGCGTTCATTTATGGACGAGGTCGAATGGTCCAATCACGCCGACGGCGGAATGGTCGTAAAAATGACGAAATTACAGTAGGGGAGTTTTTAACAAGATGGACAGGATAGGCAGGATTTTTTGCTTCTACCCAAAAACGCACCCATTTAAGCGGACATTGGTATTGCATAACAATTTCTTATCCTGAATATCCTGTCCATCCTGTTAAAAACGCGTCTTGGCTTTTTACGTAATATTGTTCTAAAATCTGCTTTCAAATTCAATTAGACCCAAGAGGAGATAAAAATGTCTGATATCACTATTTCGGAACGCCAGGCGGGCGATGTTACGATCCTTGATCTTGACGGAAAGGTCACGATCGGCGAAGGCAGTGTTGCTCTTCGCAGTGCCATTCGCCGCCTTCTGGGCGATGGCAAGAACAAGATCCTTATGAATCTCGGCGGCGTCGGCTACATCGATTCAAGCGGTATCGGCGAATTGGTCTCCAGCTTCACGGCCGTAAACAAAGAGGGCGGCACGCTCAAACTTTTGAATTTAACCCAAAAGATCCAGGACCTCCTGGCCATCACAAAGCTTCTGACCGTCTTCGACGTCTACGAAGACGAAGCCTCGGCCCTCGCCAGCTTTAATTAAGTTGCCGCAAACCCCGCTCCGAACCGGATTCGGCGGGAAATAGAGCGCGTCCGCTAAAAATAAACAGCCGCGAAGCATTCCAACGTGCTTCGCGGCTGATTTTTTTGTATTGAAGTTTCTGCAAACCAACGCTCTCGTCCTTGCAGAAGCCCGCGCGTTAGCAAGGGCGTAATCACCAAGTTGAGCATTTACGCCATTGCAAGCCGACCCTCTTGTCCTTGCAGAAGCCCGCGCGTGAGCAAGGGCGTAATCACCAAGTTGAGCATTACGCCCTTGCTAACGCGCGGGCTTCTGCATTTGGGTCGAATAGCCCGGCGATCGTTACTCCGTTTGGACCGGACGTGACACGGGCTGAAGGGTTACACTTGCCTGCTCTGGTCTAAAGCATCCCGGCTGGGCTAAAATTCATCTTTATTATTGCGGTTCTGC
>JABFSB010000058.1 GCA_013140875.1 Acidobacteriota bacterium | reverse complement strand
ACATATTTATCTGCAGAACCGCCAGATCGCGTTCTTCGTCCACCGCAAGAACGCGGGCCTTTACGGCCGTGTATCTATCGAACCGAACACGTATCTCGTTCGACTGGTCGATCACATGCTGATTGGTCAGTACTAAACCCGATTCGTCGACGATAAATCCGGTTCCCGGCCCAAGCTCGCCCTGCACGGTCACAACGCCGTCGCGCAGCTTTTTGAACATCTCGCCGCCGCGGCTGATGTCGCGGCCGCCGGCTGCGGACGCCGTTGCGGATTCCACCTTCGCGTTGTCGCTGCTAAGTTCGATAGTCAAAGGCTTTCCCCGTTCTACCGCAAATGCCTGCTCCCAACTGAAACTTCGATTCTGGAACGAAAGCGGCTTTTCAGAGGCTGCCGTGTAGCGTCCTGGCGAAAGGGCTAACTCGACAGTGCCGTCAGCGGACGTAGATACCTTTGTTGCAGCCGCGGCGGGATCATTGATTCGTTGAACGATCAAGGAAAACTTCGGAACGTTCTTCAGATTCAAACCGTCATCGACGACGGTCACCTTTACGATTACTTTCTCGGGCGATTGGGCCCAGGCGGGTATCGCGAATGCGAAGGCCAACGCCATTAGAAGAGCAAATTTCGTCTTCAGCATAATAGTTTTAGACTGTTTTTAAACGGTACCGACGTTGAGGATAAAACGGCAATCCAGATGCCGATGGGGCAACCAATAGTATAAACAAGTTTTTACACTAAAGGCAATCAAATTTCTTCAGACGTGTCGCCGACAATTAACTGCCTTCTCCATTGATTCTTCTCTTTCCGTGGAACGATATTTCTAACCACAAAAGAAGAGGACTTAGAGGAAAAAGAGGAAAAAGAGGAAGAAGATGAAAGAAGCTCAATCTCAAAATCAACAAAAATGTATTTTGCATTCGGCTAGTCAAATTCGGTTGTAAATCGAAAGATTACACTCTTTTACAACGAAATTTCGTGTGTAATAATCATACCTAGGCATTTTGCCGCAATCTAAGTGAACTTCGAAAGACTTTTCAAATCCTTATCCTACGCGGCCGTATTTTGCGGCTTTTTGTCGATGTGGGTCTCGGGAACGTTTGGAACTGTCGGGACGGGGGTTTTCATCGCCCTGATGGTCGCCGCGTGGTTTCTTGAGGGTTCCCGGTGGCAGATATCCGAGCGGCTCGGGACGGTGCTGATCATTGCCGCTTTGCCGCTTTATTATGTTGCCTGGCGGGCCGGGATATTTCAATTCGCCGACAGCGGGACAATGGTGGCCGGGATACTTGGAAGGCTTATCCTGTCCCTTTCAGCGATAAAGATTCTCCAGCGAAAATCCGACAGAGACTGGATATTTCTTTATCTGATGGCGTTCTTCGAGGTCCTGTTGGCGGCCGGATTAAGCATCAGCGCTCTTTATTTGTTTTCGTTTGTGCTCTACGTTTTTGTAATGGTCTGCACGGTCATCGTGTTCGAGGTCAGGAAAACGGGACGGACCACGCGCGACAAAATGGCGGCCGTCGATAAAGTGATCTCTGAAATCGAGCCGCCCACGCCGCTTCCGGCAAAGCGCCTGCCCGTCACGGCGGTCGTGCTCATTTTTTTTATCATTGCCTTAGCGGTGCCGATGTTCTTTTTGCTTCCGCGTGTGGGCGGGGCCGGACTTGGCGGAAACCCAGGTGGTGTTTCTACCTCATCGGGGTTTTCGGATACGGTAAGGCTCGGCGGGATCGGGAGCATCCAGCAAAACGACGAGATCGTGATGCGGGTTCGCCTGGAGGGGGAAAATGCAAATACTTCCAACCTGAAATGGCGCGGCGTTTCCCTGGACACTTTTGATAATAAATCGTGGAGTCGCAAGGTCGCGGCAAAAGAACCGCACGTTCGCGGCGACCGGGATCTGATTCAGCTCGATTATGCGACGGGCCGCGAGGGGTTGACGACCCAGACCGTGTATCTTGAGCCGCTTGAGAATCCGGTCCTGTTCGCGTTGCCGCGCATCGTTGCCGTGCAAGGCAATTTTCCGGTTTTGTTCAAGGACAGGCACGGCTCGGTCAGTTTTAACCGTTCCGGCGAGCGGGTCAGCTACAAGGTGCTGTCCGATCGTTCGCTGCCGCAGCCGCAAAATTTACGGGCCGATCAAGCGCCTTATCCTGAAAACTTCGATAATTATCTCAAGCTTCCCGAGGGTCTTGATCCCAGAATAAAACAGCTTGCGGTCAGGATAACCGGACAATCGCAAAATCGTTACGATACGGCAAAGAACATCGAATCGTATCTTCAAAATAAGATCGGATACACGCTGGAGCAGAAAGCGTCCGGCGATCAACCGCTCGCCGATTTTTTGTTCAATGTTAAGGAAGGCCATTGCGAATATTTTGCAACCGCGATGGCGATCATGCTGCGTACCGAAGGGATCGCTACGCGTATCGTTAACGGTTTTTCACAAGGCGAGTATAACGACACGGCTGACGTCTGGGTCGTAAGACAAAGAAATGCGCATTCGTGGGTCGAGGTTTATTTTCCCGGTGAAAATACGTGGGTGCCGTTCGATCCCACTCCGTTTTCAGGCCAGGTCGCGGCGGGAACGACATCGCCCGGCATCGGCGCTACGGTGAGCAAGTATCTCGAAGCACTGGAAACGTTCTGGATACAGTATTTTGTGGCGTTCGATAACCAGGAGCAACGGTCGCTATTCACATCAGTCAAACGCGGGTTTTCCGATTATCAATCAAAAACTTCCGGCTGGATGAACGGCGTTACCAATACATTATCCGAATGGTGGGCCGATGTTCGCGGAGACAACGGCATCGAAACGAGCTTGAACGCGGTCGGTCGCGGAGCGTTGTACGTGGTCGCCGCACTGACCGGTTTCTTCATGTTTGTGTGGCTGTTTCGAAGGATAGTGAGATTAAAAGTCTGGCGACGACTCTATGACCGATTTTTTGGACGCACGGATGCATCGATCGTAAAGTTTTACGAGAGAATGATCGAGATGTTGGCCGAAAAGGGTTTCGTCCGCGAGTCTCATCAAACTCCGTTGGAGTTCGCTTATACAGTTGGAATGCCCGAGGCCGTGATGGTCACCGAAAAGTACAATCAGGTTCGTTTTGGCGTAAAGAATCTTCGTCCGGATGAGTCGTCACAAGTAGAGGAATGGCTCGACCGGATTGAGAGCGAGGAGAAATGAGCAAGTTGTTATTCGGTAAGTCTTGATATTCGAAATAAAGACCGAACGCTCGTGAAATAAAGGGTGGCTCACCGCGTCAGATTGTTCACCCGCCTGCGTTTGGGCGAGTAAATAATGTCTAGAAATCCGGCAAGTTGAAATCGAACTAATGACAATGGGTTTTCAGCTTCGATATTCGTTCTTTGGATCTGCAAAGGATTCGTGCCGGGACGAATTACTGAATTGTTTGTCATAAAGCTGAGATCATATTCGTCTCTGATCAGCCCGGCCGCGGCTTTGCTGTACGAAAATTCTTCACCGCCGACCCAGCAAAAAATTCTCACATCGTGACCCAGGGCTTCTTCGAGCAATGACTTAGACCTTTCGATCTCGAAAGAAAGTTTTTCGCGATCGAGGTCGGCACTCAACCTGCAGTGCGTCGTGGTATGCGAACCGATCACGTGATTGACATCAAGCGTCCTTACATCATCAGTGGTAAGCCTTTTCTCATCCGTCGTCTCTTCTTCCAGGCCGAGTTCACTCCGCGTGATAACACGTTCGGCCGGGACAAAAAACCAGCCCGTGAAACCATATTTCTCAAGCAAGGGAGCCACGGTTTCAATGTGCGAGGCCAGACCGTCGTCAAAAGAAAGAATTAGTCCGGGTTTGTCGTGCGGCCACGTTTTTCCCTTAAGGAAGCCGCGCAGATCGCCTTCCGCGACATTGACGAAGCACTTTGAATAAAATTTTAGATGCTCTTCAAAATTTGCCGCTAATTCGGGAGGTACGTCGTGATAATTGACGACCCGCAAGAACGGAGAGAAAAACACTTTCTGAAGCGCAAAGCCGGCGGCGTTGACGCCGAGCACGTCCAGTCCTGCGGCAACCTTTCTTTTGAACAGGTTGAGATTCATCAAAACATGGCGTAGACGAACGGAGAAACTTCGTCCGATACTTCTTCGTTTTCGTGCAGTTGATCGGCCAATTCAATTATCGGCAAAGCTATTTCAGAAAGATCGGGAATCGGATCGTCCAACCAAAGTTTTTTCAGTTCGGCCGCCATGTGCGATGCGTCGATAATGTGAAGATAGTCGCCTTCATCGTGACGATCTATGAAGTACGAATCAGCCTCACTATCTAAATCTAATTGAAGTACGTCGCCGCCGGCTTCCTCTGCGGTGCTTGCGAGAGGAAGAATAAACCTTTCGTAAAAGTCCGCGAGGAGATCTTTTTCGTGCGAATCGTTTTTCATCTTTTTAGTCGAATTTACGAACATACATCCGCTCGCGAACGCGGTCTATCAATCGACGCGTAAAGGGTGCTTCTTTCCGCGTGAGAATACCATTTCCCGGCTTAAGCATTAAGTATACACTCTCGAATTTGGCCAAACCGAAGCTATGATGAAAGTCCCACAACTTTTTATTGGAAGCTACCGAAACCTGAGCGACACGGACATGGCAGTCAAGTTTTAAGTCGCCGAGCATTCGCTTCAGCCGCCCTTCGAGGACATTCTCGTTCTTTTCGGTGATCGGCGCCAAGGCTGCCACGCACGCCTTGCCCGATTCGGTCATAATTGCCGGAAGCGTTTTGATAAAATCAAGGCAAAGTCCGATCCCGAGTTCGCCGCCGAACGCGTCGATATATCTGTCTTTGTCTTCATCCGGCATGAATATGAAAGGCAGATTCCATGTGATCAAATCGAATCGTCCGTATTTGCCGGACAGTTCGAGGGCGTTGTCGCAAGAGGCCTTTATGTGATCAAAGCCGTTAAGCTCGGCGTTGAACTGCGACAGTGTCGCGGCGCGTTGACTAATATCGATACCGACGGCCTGTTCGAAACGGCGTCCGAAATACAAAAGTAATCCTCCCGAACCCGGCCCGCAGTCCAAATATCTTCCACCGCCGCGTACCGAATCCGCTTCCATCACCTCGATCATTCGCAACGAGTCGAGACCCATGTAAGCGTGATAGAACGGCCGCAGGTCTTCGCTTCCGTTCGCTGGATCATCATCATCCACGATAAAAAATGGTTCCCAAATTTGTCCGTGATCTTTTAGCGGATCGGTCAGGAAAACGACACCGTCGATTGCGATTGCACTGAATTGACACTGAAGTTTGTCGTCACCATTTCTTAATAGGCACTTGTTTTCAATCCATAAATCGATTGTGGCGGAGTCAAGGATCTTACGCCAACTCTCCGTCGGCAAATATTCATTTTGCCGAAACGCCCAATAAAGAAGACTTAATTCGTCGTTGAGAAGCGACCGGTAAAGTGTCGAAAAGGCCGAAGCGTCCAACTGTGAACTTTTGCCGCTGAGAAAGCGCGAGAGTACTCTGGTCTCATTCCCAAATGGCAGGCCTTCAACTTTCGGCGGCGGGAATTTCTGCAAGCGTTCGAGTGAAAGTCCCCGGATCGCCGAGAGCAGCTTATCCTTAAAGTCACTTTCGAGATAAGATACCCAGTCGTCCTTGTAACGGTAAAATCGCATTAGTCCAGTTCGTACTCCTGTTTCCAGGAATCGTCGTCGTCGGATCGCGGCTGTTCTGTTTTTAGGAGGACGCAGTCCTCCAAAACGAGCATGTCTATTTCCGTCCGCATGAAACATCTGTAGGCGTCCTGAGGTGTGCACACTATCGGCTCGCCGCGCACATTGAATGACGTATTCACTACCACCGGTACGCCGGTCGATTCCTCGAACGCTGCGATCACGTCGTAAAAAGCGGCGTTGTACTTCCGATCGACTGTTTGGACACGGGCGCTATAGTCTACGTGCGTGACTGCGGGGATCTCGCTTCTTGGAGTATTAACAATGGCAAGAAGATCTTCCGCGCCCTCGTCCGGCGGTCCATTTTCGGCAAGTCGCCGCTCTTGCCGGACCGGAGCCACAAGAAGCATATAAGGGCTTTCAACATCCAGTTCAAAATACTCCGCTGCTTTTTCACGCAGCGTCGATGGAGCAAAAGGTCGAAATGACTCGCGGTATTTGATCTTCAGGTTCATGGTCGCCTGAGTTTCCGGACGGCGAGGATCACCCAGAATGGATCGGGCTCCCAGAGACCTCGGTCCGAACTCCATACGTCCATTGAATAAACCTACAACTTTGCCATCAGCTAATGCCGCGGCGATAAGATTCGAACGCTCGCCCGAATCACTGACGACCGAATAGGGATATTCACCGCGATCAAGAAAAGCGCGCACCTGAACCGATGAGAATGCCGGTCCAAGAAACGACCCCGATTGCGAATCGCCGTTATCTCCAGCAATGTTTCGTTCTACTCCAAGCCGATGGTGTGCCGTTAGCAATGCAGCGCCGAGACTTCCGCCCGCATCTCCGGCGGCTGGCTGGATCCATATCCGTTCGAAAATGCCTTTGCGTTGAAGCAGTCCATTGGCCACGCAATTCAGTGCGACACCGCCGGCCATGACGAGATCTGGTAAACCAGTCAGGTCACGCAAGTAACTCGCGACCTTGAGAACTATCTCCTCCGTCACTTTTTGGATCGAGGCGGCAAGGTCCATTTCACGTCTTGTTATTCTTGATTCCGGTGATCTTGCCGGGCCGCCAAAAAGGGATTCAAACTTTTTGTTGGTCATGCGGTCAGAATCGAGATATCCGAAAAACTCCATGTTCAAGCGGAACGATCCGTTCGATTTGACATCGATCAGGTTGTCTCGGATAACGTCGGCGTAGACAGGTTTGCCGTACGGAGCCAATCCCATCAATTTGTATTCGCCGGAATTAACCTTGAAACCGCAGAAATATGTAAACGCGCTGTACAAAAGACCAAGTGAGTGCGGGAAATCGATCTCCTTCAGCATCTTTATCCTGTTTCCCTTGCCGATGCCGAGCGTTGTCGTCGCCCATTCTCCGACGCCGTCAAAGGTCAATATTGCGGCCTCTCTGAATGGCGACGGGAAAAAAGCCGAGGCTGCATGTGAAGCGTGATGTTCCGCGAAATAGAGTTTGATGGAAGTTCCCAACGCTTTGCGAACATACTCCTCAATAAATAATTTGCTTCCCAAGATCGACCGGCCGGCTTTTCGCCATTGGGCCAAACTGTCCGGTGCGGTGGCAATGATCGTTTTCAGCACGCGATCGAGCGTGAGAAGCGGGTGATCGTAAAATACTACTGCATCCAGCTCATCCGGTTCTATGAACGCTTCGCTGAGACAATAGTTGATCGCATTCGACGGAAAACGCGGATCGTGCTTGGTTCTTGAAAAACGCTCTTCCTGGGCAGCCGCAATTATTTCGCTGCCGCGTGTTATTGCCGCGGCCGAATCATGATAAAACGCTGAGATGCCAAGGATTGTCGGGTTCATTCTCCTGAAAGATCTTCCAGCTTTTTTCGCACCGGCCGCGAGAGTGATTCGGCAAGCAGGCGATGATGCGACGGCGTGGGATGAATGTCGGTTTCAAATCTAAACGCGCGTCGTTCGGCCTTTGAGACCGAGAGACAATCAGACAGCGGGTCGTGCAGCGTCACGCCGTCGATATCTGCGAGTTCAGCAAATCGCGCGCGATAGCTGTCCGCTGAAGCCGTCTGCTCTACGTAATGATAAAGCGGTACCGGCATTACGATCACCGGCTTTTCGCATTCATCGATCCATTTTTTCAAAATCGCTTTCATCAGCGTCCACTCGTTGCCCTTGGGATCATCGTACTCAGGCAGCGGCTGGTATTTCGAAACTCGCTGCACGACTTCTTTTACCTGGCCACCTACTTTGTTAATTGCTTGACGCAGCCAGAGCAGACGGCCGCCTTGATCCACATAGCCCTGTTCGTCCTCCGTCAGTTCTTCCGGCCGAATCGGCGTATTTTGCACCGGAACACCCTTGAGCGACAATGCTCCGCTTTCGTCAAACTCGAAATATGGCTTCGCCAAAAGCGCTTTTTCGCCCGATGCGAGTTGGGACATCCGGAATCGCGATGCGACGCGGCGTATGTTCTCAACCTGAACAGCAATCACCACAAGGTCGTGTTCGAACTTTGCGGCAATTTCCCGATAAACCAAATACTGTTGATCGGTTCCGGTTCCAGGCAGGCCAAAATTATAGACCTCAACGCCGGGTATCAAACTTTCCAGCACATCACCGAACCGATATTTATTGCCGACACCGTCGCCGGCGGTAAAAGAATCGCCAAACAGCAATATCCGGAATGTATCCGGGTTTTTCTCTAAAACGAAGTCGCGTTCCGATCGGAAACCGGCATTATTGGTTCGCAGCAAATATCCGCCGCTTTCGTGTTGAATTCGGGTCTGAAGATCAGGAATGAAATGGAAACCGATCAGCGGGTGATATTGAAAGATCTGTATATCCATTCACAAAATGCAATTCGAGCGACGACCTGTTAAAAGTATAGCCAATTAAAAGACGCTCCTCAAACTCCACAAAATCAACATATTAGACTAACGATCGCCACGGCCTGGATGGCGAATGGAGTTTTTATACCCCATTCTCTATTATAGGAGGTTATGAAGAAGGTAGGATTTGTCAGCCTGGGGTGCCCGAAGAATCTTGTGGATTCCGAGGTGATGATGGGCACGTTGGAGCAGGCTGGCTGGGAAATTACGAATAACGCCGCCGAAGCCGATACGGTTGTGGTGAATACTTGCGGCTTTATCGAGTCGGCAAAGCAGGAGTCGATCGATGCGATCCTGGAGGCGACTAGTTTAAAGGCCGACGGTAAGGCAAAACGCGTCATAGTCGCCGGCTGTCTGGTCGAGCGCTACCGGGACGATCTGATGAAAGAGATGCCGGAGGTGGATGCGTTCATCGGAACCTCGCAGGTCGGCGAAATTCTGAATGCGGCGGACGACCGTTTCGATGCGAAAGAATTAACACTCACACCCCTTGGAAATAAAACCGCGACGTATTTATATGATTTCGATACGCCGCGACACCGGGCGACCGAATCTCACACAGCGTTCATAAAGATCGCCGAAGGCTGTGACCGGCCGTGCGCGTTTTGCTCGATACCGGGAATGCGCGGCTCGTTCCGATCAAGGCGTTTTGGCTCGATCATCGAAGAAGCCCGGAATCTGGCAAAGCAAGGTGTAAAAGAATTGGTGTTGATCGCCCAGGACTCATCGCGTTACGGCGAAGATCTTGGTGAAGTCGATGCGTTGGCCGCCCTGATCCGGGCGTTGGGCGAAATCGACGAGATCGAATGGGTCCGTGTTATGTATGCCTATCCGACCCACATTTCCGACGCATTTCTTGCGGCCATTGCGGAAACTCCGAAAGCAGTGAAGTATCTCGACATGCCGCTGCAGCACGCTTCACGAAATGTTTTGAAATTGATGAAACGCGGCGGCACGCGTGAGTCGTTGGAGAAGCTGATAGCTCGCGTTCGTGGAAAGGTGCCGGGCATCACCATCCGTACAACATTCATCACGGGTTTTCCGGGCGAAACGGACGAAGATTTTGAAGAATTGATGGCGTTCGTACGCAACTGCCGATTCGACAATCTGGGCGTCTTTACCTATTCGGACGAAGAAGGCACGCCCGCGTTCGATCTGCCGAATAAGGTCGATCCGAAGATCGCGAAGCAACGCCGCAGCCGCCTTATGAAAGAACAGGCCCGGATCAGCAAACAGTTAAACAAAGCCAAAATCGGAAATACTTATCCGGTCATGTTCGAGGGCTTGTCACAGGAATCGGACCTTTTGTTTCAAGGCCGGCTGCAAGGGCAAACGCAGGAGATCGACGGGTATATTCTTATCAACGATATGCCCGAAGACCTCGACCCGCGAATCGGTGCCATATACGACGTTCGGATCACTGAAGCCCATGAATACGATCTGATCGGTGCGATTGTTAACTGATCAAAAAAAGCTGTCGGGAAGGCGGCATATTTTCGTGAAGCTGTCCCTGGTCATTTCAAACGCGCTAACCTGTACGCCTCTTTCAGGATCGCGGGCGTGGATCATCTGGCCGGACGAGTTCAAAAATCCGATATGCTCATGCCCGCCAGCGTCGATCCGCACCCCAATATCACCGTTCTTAAAAGAGGTGTGCGACGAGTCGAAGATCTGAGCATTCATTTTCTTTCCGGAAAAGTAGTCTTTCTCTTCATACCAGATTAGGCGCCCGACGACCGTCGTCAACACCCAGTTCACGAAAGAAATGCAGTCGAAATGACGTTTGTTTCGTCAATCTTCGCCCAAATAGATCGTATCACCCGATTTGCTTCGGCCGCGACGGGGGAATAGCGTTGTGCCGGGAAATGCTTTCACCATTGCGGGCATAGTCGAAGCCAGCTCGGGAACGTATTCATCTTTAAGCTTTGTCAGATCGGGCGTTCCGGGCATGAATTTCTTGCCGCCCACCGCATCGTAACGTCCCCTGCAAACGCGGCTGCCATATATCGCTGAGTGGACGGCCAGTTTGTCCCATGAATAGTCTTCAAGCAAATAGATCTTGCGGCTCGCGCTCATGCCGCCTCCTGCTTCGCCGGCGGCGTTCATGCCGGTAATTCCGCCGTCAGAACCGTTAATATAATGTGCCCCGAACATAGCCTGCTGGGCCGCAGTAGAAACGATCATCGCCCGCAAGCCGTCTTTGGTATCGAATGTCGACATAAAATACCTCCAAGCCGTCTGGCTATTTACTTCGATCGGCTTTCTTTTTTTCCGTCGTTCGACAATCTCGCAATATCGCGTGATGAGGGCTTCAGAACCCCGCAGCGGCGATTGAAGGCGGCGACCGACCGGTCGATAGAACTCCAAAGGCGGATCATCATCGCGTAATCGATCGACAGGCCGTCATCGTATCGGTCGGTCGAGGTTAAATTATTTAGGCAAGTCTGCATAACGTCTCCTTAAGAAATGAGACGGTGCCGGATGAACAGTTTGCGGACTTACTTAAGCGAACCTTTGATTATTCGGCTCGCGACCGATTGAGGCCGCTTCGATCCGAGCTTGAAAAATTGATAAGAGAACGCAGTTCTGCTAATTTTGAATCACCCTTGAAGTTCGAATGCCCATAGCTATCTCGGTTTGCCTCGAAAAGGCAGCGATCTGCCTCTGAAAGAATTTATGAACACGATCAAGTGTCCGAAATGCAGTTTTGAGAACACGTTCGGGTTGGTATTTTGCACCAGCTGCGGGACGTCGCTTTATGGGGCCCGTCAGGAAACTACCGGCGGCACTCCAACCGTGGAGAGAAAAAGTCCACAGGCTCCCGATACGTTGTCATTTTCCAACGCTCAAAAACCGAAAAGTAATACGCGAACTTTCCTGATAGTCGGAGCGGTTGCGACCGTACTTCTTTTGACGGTCGGGGCGGTCGCGTTAAGCGGTTTTTTTTATTATCTCGGCACCCGAAACCGGAACACGAATTCAAACTCGAATGTCGACATCGCTTCGGCTCCCAACAAGAACACGAACTCGCTTCAAACGAATGCGAATCTGAATACTTCACCGGCCAACGGCAAGAAGTCTCCGGATTACGACGACACCGATATCGAAGCCAATCCGATCACGCTTCCGCCGGCCGTCGGCCCGTTCGAACAGCAGGGAACGATCGTCGGAAGCGGCGTCGAGGATTATGTCGGTGCAGACGAGGTCACAAAAGCTACTTACTCTAAAAATGGAAAAGAAGTTGAGTTTATCCTGGCGAAATTCTCCGACCGTCTGGCGGCAAAGACTGGTTACGAGGAGTTTCTGAAAGGCTTGAGAAGCTCGGGCGCTCGATTGATCGCTAAGCAAAAGGTGAAGAACAAATCCGGCGTGGCTACAGGCGACGCGGCGATCTTTACGTTTGAAAAAAAATGGAACGCGCTTCTCTACATAGACAAGCACGGAGCCAGATTCATTGCTCCCGACCGCTATACGCTGCTCGAATTTGCGAGGGAGTTCGATAAGCTGTTTAGCGCCAAATAAAACTCACCTGCTTTTGCTTCTGATCGCGGCAAGCGTTGCCTCAAGTTCGCTGTCTCTGCCCGCGGCTATGTCGGCGATGCTTTGGCGGACATAAATATCGGGCTCGACTCCGGCATCAGGCACGTCTTTCGGAAATGCGGCGATCAACGGCAGATCGACCTCTATCTTCGAGTTTGGAAGCCGTAGAAAAAAGAAAGCTCCGCCATTTATTCCCCTTTGATTTCCTCCGGTTGTTTGACCGACAAGCGTTGCCAGTTTGTTTTGTTTTACGATCTGTGCGAATTGAAACGTCGCAGAACTGTTCGTTGCACTAACGAGTACAAAGGTCTTTCCTTCGAAGCGCGGACCGGCCGGCTGAAACACTTTGGCACCTTTTTCATCATCGAATCTCGATAGTTTATAAAAGCCGTTCCCGGACTCCGTCGCATCGCTGCCCCAATCTTTGAACGACGGGTCCCACGTGTCGAGATACGGTTCGAGATCCGCGGATGCCTTCCGGTATCGGACAAACCGCTGGGCTGCTTCGACCATTAGCTCCTTATCGATCAAACGGCTTATAACCTCGTCTCCGATGTCATTGCCGCCCTCGTTTTCGCGTATATCGACAATCAGGTTGGCCGTTTTCTCTAAAGCAAGTTCGTCGAAAACACCCTTCAAATATTTTTTCCAGTCCCATTTGCTATTGTACAAACCCCACGTCGGCATTCGGAGATAAGCCGTTTTTTCATCGAGATACTTGAACTCAAACACCGCTTCCGAATCGCGAACGGCTTCGACACCGGCTTTGATCGGCGTCAGACGCTCTTCGTAAGTCAAAGCGGTTACCGCAACCTTTGCGGGTTTCAGTGATTTTTCCTGCCGTATAGTCAGATCGATCGTCGTACTCTTGAACGGAAAAAACAGCGGATGAAAAACGTCGAACGCTTCGTAATTATCAGTGCCGGTAACGTCAAGATAATTTACGCGTTTGCCGTCATTTGAACCATCCGCCCGCGCGACCTGCATCAGCTTATCCAGTATCACTTTTACTGGCGTGTCGTTTATTGTCAGGACCTCGGTGCCTGGTTTCAACCGAGGATCGGTTGAGAAATTCTTCGACACGATTATTCGCTTTTCGATCCAGCGAAAGTAAAAAGGAACCCGAGTCTGACCTTTAAAAAGCTCTTCGACGACCGACTTAGGCTGATTATAAAAATTTGCGTAACTGTGACCGCATTTTATTTTTGCCAGGAATAGAGAGATGGCCAGATAAGCCTCACGCAATGTCTGGTCCCGATTCAGTTCGCTTTTCAGAGCACCAAAATGCGCGTCCATTTCAGCCTTCGTGTTGTATCGATACAAGCCCGGATGCATTTCTTCATAAGCTTTTCGAAGCACCGCCAAGTCTGTCTGAAGGTCGGCAGCCTTTATGACCGTTGCCGCCGGGGTTTCGTTAGCAAGCGTCGAAAAGCAGAAGAATAAAATGATCGGGACAAGCGAAAGCTGCCGTGTCCAGTTCGGCAAATTACTAAACATACTCAGTTTACGGCGAAGGCCGTCTAATTTCTTGAAAGTATCTTGAGTCGAATGACTCTAGAAGGGCTTTCGAAAGAATTGATTTTCCGGATTCAAATTATCGCGTCAATCTATAAATCAATATAGCAGCGCGCTTGGTCAGCATCGGCATCGTGTCGATCTGCGCCCATTCGCCTTTGGCGTGGGAATTTTGGCCGCCGCCTATACCGATGCCGTCGAGGCCGGGTATGATATCGGAAACATAGGCGATGTCACCCGCACCCCGATCGCCCGGATCGAGTGCCTCGACCGGTCCGGCGCCAAGGTCGCGGCTTACCTGATCGAGTTGTTTCAGCAGGTCGTAATTTCCCGCGACAGGCGTCATCGCGGGAATCCCGTCTTCGAAATCGATCTTCGCTTTTGTTCCCGGCAAATTTTTCGCGACGATCTCCCGCATCTTTGCGCGGGCCGCTTCTTTCTGTTCTTCGCTGATAAAACGCAGATCGCCGTTTACCACGACCTTTGCCGGAACAACATTAGTTTTGCCGCTGGCCGATCCGTTCGAATCTTTGGTTTCCGCCGTTGTGCCGCCGACGAAGAGTGCCGGATTAAACGTAAGATACTTTTCTTTGCCTAGAGTTTCGCGAAATTCATTCAATATTCGCGAAGCTTCAAAGATCGCGCCGTTGCCCATACTTTCTTTGAATATCTGACTGGAATGCCCGGTTTTTGCCTCGACCTCCAGCTTCCAGGAGCTGGCGCCGCGTCTGCCAACCGTGGCCGTATTGCGCACTGTTCCTTCAAAACTTAAAGCAAAGTCGCTGCGTTTTGCGGCGGCGATCATGTCGCCTCTGCAAACGGCTACCGGGTCGCACGAATTTTCTTCATCGCCGGTGAACATAAGAACGATTCGGGTGTCACCAAGCAGGCCGGCGGCGTGAAGTGCTTTGAGCGCTTGTAACGCGACAACGTCTCCGCCTTTCATGTCGCCTAAACCGGTTCCATAGACTTTGTCGCCGTCACGGCGAAACTTTTCGCCTTTGAGGACGGTGTCGAGATGGCCGAGGATTAAGATCCGTTTGCCCTTGGAACCTTTCGTTTCCGCAAAGAGATGTCCGGCGCGTTTAGCCTCGGCCGGCATTTCGATCCATTTGACCGACATACCGAGCGCTTCAAGTTCCTTCGCGAAAATCATCCCGACATTTTTGACGCCGGTGAGATTCTCAGTCGGACTCTGAATATTTACCGTTTTTTCAAGCAGGGAAACGGCGTCGCCGCTGTGTTTGTCGATATAGCCTACGATTTTTTGCTCGTCGGAATTTAGGTTTTGACCAAAACCCGCCAATGAAAAGGCAAAGAGCAGGATCGCGAATATGGGAAGTTTCATAATATTTATTCGGTTGAATCTCGGGATGCAAAAATAACGCATGCAAGCGCAATGATTGCCGGTAGCGCCTGAGTAAACAGGATGGACGTCTTTGCGGTCAGACCGCCAAAGATTCCGGCAAGCACGACGCAAACGAGGAAGAAAACCTTGATTTGGCGTTGACCCGAGATCAATCCCCAAAAGAGCCCGACCGCAAGGAAGCCATTGTAT
>JABFSB010000262.1 GCA_013140875.1 Acidobacteriota bacterium | reverse complement strand
GTCGTAAGCGTATTGAACCTATTGGTGACAAATGCGGACTCGCCCTGATGTCGAAGAATCGCATCCGTAAACGTGAGCGATTCGCCGTCATGCATCAGGCGGTTTCTTGTTCGCACGCCCCACAGCGGAGCCGTGCGGACCTTGTTTCGGGTCGACGAGCCGCCGTTTTGGACGATGCCGTCGCCGGTCCCTACGTCGTGCATCAGAAAATCGCCAAAAGGGTGGAAGACCTTATCGCCCAAAGCGGACGAAACCGTTAATGCCCCGCCGTTTATGACCGTACCCGCCGGTGCCGTCCGCATCGTCGAGACGTGACAGATCGCACAGCCTATCGCATTGAACGTTTGTTCGCCGTTGATCGCGGCTGCGGTTACCGATCCGCGCGGAGGCGCTTTCGTCGCCCTCATAAATACGGCGAATGCGTCCGTGTCCTCAAGACTCTCGATCCCCGGAATCGGGTCGAAGATGTCCACCGGATTTCCGTTCGAAGTGTTTTCGACCGGGAACAACGGGTTTGTTATTCCCATTTCATTTACATATGCGTCGCCCGCAAAAGAAAGCAGGCTGGCGTGCTGATTTTTCCACCCGAACCGTCCAACGCGTAAAACTCCATTCGCTTCGACAACCGGCACGGCCACGATCTGTCCTGAAATACGTCCGCCGGACTGGAAGAATTGATTCTGCGACAAGGCGATCAAAGTGTCGTTTGCCACCGCCTCGACAAACCCGTCACCCAGGACGTTGAGCGAAGTACGGAACGTCTGCACGTTATATCCGTCCAGGATCTGCTCCTGGATCGAAGCATCGCTCGCACGCGAATGAATCAGGGATCCCCCGGGATGTTCCGTGAATACAAGCCCGTTAAATTTTCCGGCGCGAAGTTCGGTGATCTGGCTGATGCCGCCAACGACCGGATTTGTGTGACACTCGGCACAGCCGGCCGCGTTGTAGATCGGCCCCAGGCCGTCATCAAACTCTTCTCTTTCCGCAAAAGTTTCGAGGGCGGTCGCGAAGCCTGCGGCGTCGACAAAACCGTTTGTTTGATTATCGAAGCCGGCAGGAGCTTCGGTTGCTAACACCGCGGCAATATTTTGGGCGCCCGACAATTCCGAAAGATCGTCCTTTGCCGGTTTGGCCGTCTGACTGCTGACACCGTCGCCCAGACCGGAAAGCCCGATGCCGACGACGGCAAACGAAACCAACAGAAAAAATTTTAGTCTTCTCATCTCCATCCTCCTCGTAAGTTATGAAAACGTGACCCGGCCAAAATAAAATGCCGGAGCCCGAGCAGACTGCACTGAGGTATCGGATCGACTAAAACAAACCAGATCGAACACGGGAACGTAATGGGCCTGAGACGTGTCCTTTTTCCGGTTAGATAAAAGATCTTCCGTCGTAAAAACGGCGTAAATTGTATTAAAGAGTATTAACGATGTTGAAGGTGGCGATAGTATATTCCAAATATTCGAAAATGCAAGTCCAGTTGTTCGCCTCGAATATATTTCTTCGTTTTGCTCCGGTGTATAATGGCGGCAATGTTCAAAAAGATCCTTATCGCAAATCGCGGAGAGATCGCTTGCCGCGTGATCCGGGCTTGCCGCGAGATGCAAATCGGAACGGTCGCCGTTTACTCTGACGCAGACAAGGACGCGTTGCACGTTCGAATGGCCGATGAAGCATATAACGTCGGGCCGCCGCCGTCCGCGGAAAGCTATCTGCGATGGGAAAAAATTCTGGAAGCCGCAAAACGTGCCGGCGCCGAAGCTATCCATCCAGGCTACGGGTTCTTGTCCGAGAATGCGGCCTTTGTAAGGCAGGTAAAGGCCGCCGGGTTGACGTTTATCGGCCCGTCGCCCGAGGCGATGGAAGCAATGGGTGGCAAGATGTCGGCCCGGCGTATCGCCATCGCTGCCGGCGTGCCGGTCGTTCCGGGCACGACCGAGCCGCTGGAAAATTTTGACGAAGCGCGAGAAACGGCCGCAAGCTTCGGTTATCCGATAATGTTGAAGGCATCAGCCGGCGGCGGCGGAAAAGGAATGCGGCTAGTCAACGATGAGGCCGAACTAAGGTCCGCGCTCGAGGCTTCGCAGTCCGAAGCGCTTTCCAGCTTTGGCGACGATGCGGTGTATATCGAAAAAGCGATCGTCCAGCCGCGTCATATCGAGATACAGGTCTTTTCGGACACCCACGGCAACCACGTCCATCTTGGCGAACGCGAATGCTCGATCCAGCGAAGGCATCAGAAGGTGATCGAAGAAAGCCCGTCGCCGATCAACTCCGCCGACCTGCGTGAAAAGATGGGCGAGTGTGCGGTCATGGTCGCGAAAGCAGTCGACTATGTCGGTGCCGGCACGGTCGAGTTTCTCGTGTCCGACCTTGATCGGTCGTTCTATTTTCTTGAGATGAATACACGGCTGCAGGTCGAGCATCCGGTGACCGAACTCGTTACGGGTATCGATCTCGTCCGGGAACAGATACTTGTCGCGGCGGGGAATTCGCTGTCGTTCAAGCAAACCGACGTAAGAATGAACGGCCACGCGATCGAATGCCGCGTATATGCCGAGGACCCCGAGAACAATTTTCTGCCTTCACCGGGCACCATCACGCGGCTCAGAGTTCCTCAAGGCCCCAGTGTGCGGGACGACGGCGGAGTTTACGAGGGCTCCGAGGTTTCTATCTACTACGACCCGATGATCTCGAAATTCGCGACCTACGGAAAAGATCGCGAAGAAGCGATCGGCCGCATGCGCAGGGCGTTGGCCGAGTACGAAATAGGCGGGATCAAGACGACGCTGCCGTTTTTTCGCGAAGTTGTCGAGGACGAAGAGTTTATCGCGGGAAACATCGATACTGGGTTTATCGCGAAGTGGCAGGAGCGACGTAAAAAAGAGAGACGCTCGACCGAAACTTCGGACCTTGCGATCATTGCCGCGGTCCTTGCTTCCGCTTCAAATTCGTCCGCAAAATCTCAGCCCGCGATCGAACCGGCCGCGAAGTGGGCTGTCACCGGACGCCTCGCGCGACTTTCACAATAAAAATAAAAAAGCGGGCGGCTTGGCTGCCGCCCGCTCTAACTAACGACCATCGGCCGCAGTTGGATAATCGAAATTATCTTCCCTGCTTTACCGCGATCGCCGGATTTCCCGCTTTCGATTCACCCGAGGTTCCGACAAAAGCAAGACCGGTAACATTCTCCGTCAGTGTGAACGTTACAGAACCTTCGGCAAAACTATACTGTTTGTGCCGGGCACTGATGATGTAAAGGTTACCCGTCTCGAGCTCATCGAACATATACTGACCGCTCGCGTTCGTGCGAATCGTCCTTACCGAACCGCTGACCGCGTCGACGATGGTGACCAATGCGTTCGCGATAGGTGTTCCACCAGCCGTTCGGACCTCACCGGCAACCGAAGCACTTGCAGCCGTCGGGCCTTTGATGCGTGCGATCGTCGGGTCGAGAATACCGATGTTCTGCAGCTGAAGGAAGCTGCCTGCCGGCGGCGTATCGATGCCGAAGATGCTCGTGTTTGTCGGGTCGATGGCATCGGACTTAACCGTTCCGGTTATCTGCGTTCCTCTGCCCAGCGTCTGGTTGTAGAGAATCTGGCCGTCTGGAAGAGGCTGTCCGTTCGAACCGAGCAGGTTGATCGTCGTGCGGACCTTGACCTGGATTCGGCCGCCGACCGGCAGCAAAGCACCGCTCGCAAGCAGATCCGCTGTCGCATCGTCACCGATGCCGTCATAGGTCGTATTCCGACTTGCGGTCGCTCCACCGCTTACCAGGGTAACGGTATTGGACGCGGCCACAAGAGTCAGATTGCCGGTCAAAACACCGTCGACCGCACTTATCTGGTCACGGATGTTAAAGTTCGATACGGCAACCGGGCTGTTATTCACATAGTCGATGGTCCACTCAAGCGTGTCACCCGCGACCAGTGCAGGACCGCCCTGGCGAACGTTAAAGCGGCGAACCGACTTGTATCCAAGAACGGTGGCCTGCTGCAAACCGCACGATGTCGGGCGCGTTACCGGGACGAATATCGCGTTCAGAATCATTCTCTGGCCGTTTATCCGGGCCAGTTCAGACGCACCGGTGACCGTCCGCGTATAATCGTGTCCGCCAAGTTCGAAGACAGCACTGCCGGGCGTGCCAGCGGCTCCCAATTCAGAGACCGTCGCGACGAACTTGCTCGCGTCGGCACCGCTGTTGCGGACCGAGACGCGGTTGCCGTTAGCCCCGGCGCCGCCGGCCGCATAGGCATATTCGGTAATTGCACCGTCTTGATTAGCAAGAATGCCGATGAACTGGTTAAACGGCATTGCTCCTTCGGGGTAGATAAGGCTTGTGTCAACCGCCGTATTATCGTTGGTTCCGAAAACCGAGTAACCCGGATTCGTCGTCTGGAAATGTCCGCTGGCATTGTTCTCAAACGTGTTGATCGAGGCGCACTGGAGCAGCAGGTTTCCGCCGCTCTGAACGAATTGACGGTAAAGGTTCACGAAAGTCGACGATGTCGAGTGGGCCTGTGTTGCCAGCGTGAAGCAAGAATTCGAGTTGATGATATCGTCCGTAACTGACTGGTAGTTCGGAATGCCCGCGGCCGTGAACAGCGTCTGGTGAACACCGGTTCCAAAGTTGCCGCCGTCCGGGCCGACAGCGATCTTCGGCTTGTGCGTCAGCGTATACCGAACGTCTGCCTGTGCCACCGCATTGGTTCTATATACGGTTACAGGCGAGCCGCCATCGTTAAATGTCGTGATCAGCTGTCGAAGCGACGCGCTGTCATATTCCGCCGAGACGATAAAGGGTCCACCCGAGAATGCTACGCTCGCCGGGCCGACGACGCCGTTGATGCCGGCAATACGGGTCACGTTTGCCGAAAAATCGACATCATCCTTGGCCTTGGCAGGCTTGATCGCCCATTTAACGGGTATGTTGTTTTGCAAGAAAAGATTGGCCAAGCCATAGGCTCTAAGGTTAAAAGAAAGGCCGCTGGCCGGGCCCTGGTTCACATTGTCCATAGGGATGATAAGTGAACCTGCCGGAATATTTTCTGCCGGTGGCGGTACGTTTGGCGGAGCCTGGGCTGTAACGCCCAAAGCTATCAAGCAAAGTACGAAAATTCCGGCAAGTGCATTGCCGGCCATCTTTCGCACCGATGTCATCTCAAAGTGGGTCTTCATAGGTAATAACTCCTCTCTCAATTTCAATACCGAACACGGCAAATAGTTAACTCCAAAACATGGTAAATCTTCTCCAGTTCTCAACCCTCGATGCCGTCCGAGCGAAGCGAACGCCGACTGTCCGAAGCGGATTTGTTAAACGCCTCCGGACCGCCGGAAATCAATAAGATGTCTGGCGTCGAATATTGTTCGACGGCGGACAAACATATAAAAATTGCTTACGCGAAGTTTTAACATAACTCTATGAGAAAGTAAATTTCTTTCTCCGGAACCTTCATCCATTAAGTCTTTTATTTCCAAATGTATCGACGTAACTCCCCTACTCCCGACCATATTTGATCGATCGGTAAGTCAGGAATTGAGCCGCAAGTTGGTTGACGGTTCCTTTTTCCTTTTTTGCTAGATATATTCAATCCTGAATCGCTTCCAAAAAATGTACAAATTTTACCTAAACTGAAAATAATTCTTTGCCGACGCGCTCGTCGAAACGCCATAAGTATCTATTTAAGAACAGTTTCCGATAAAAATGGCAGGGTTCGGGCCTGTTGAAAAAAAATCCTTAAAATAGATAAGGCTGCCCGAAACCCTGGGTATCGGACAGCCTTTTAAGTTCGGATGGCGAACTCGTACTACTTTTTGGTCTTGGTGTTCACGACCGCCTTCGCCTCCGGCAGAGTTCCGGTAAAGGTCAGACCGACCGCGTCTTCCGTTATGGTCAAGGTAAGCGGTTCCGTGGGAAACGCATACCGTTTGTGCCTGACAGTGATCAGGTACAAACCGCCGGCTTCGAGTTCGTCGACACGGAAAAATCCGGTTGAATTCGTCCTGGCCGACCGCACCTCGCCGGTCGATGCATTCGTTACGATCACCAATGCCCGAGGAATCCCAATACCGTCCGCCGTGACCGCACGTCCTTCAACTCCAACGCTTGCAGCGGTTGGAGCAACCGGTGCAGCTGTCGGATCGATAATGTTGAGGTTTTGAATCTGTGGAACACTACCCGCCGGCGGCGGATTATCCGCGAAGACCGACGTGTTGGTCGCATCGACCGCGTCGGACTTGGTGTTGTCCGTCGGCAGGATCGTCTGGCTGCGGGCCTTCGTCTGGTTCAACAAGACATAAGGCCGGGGAACATTAGCGTTAATTGTGGTTTGAACCTTAAGCTGAATGCGTCCGCCGACCGGCAGGAAAGCTCCGGCCGCAAGCATGTCGGCCGTCGCGTCGTCGCCTGCTCCGTCATAAGCCGGATTACGCAACGCGGTCGCACCGCCTTGCAGCAGTGTAACGACGTTCGAGTTAGGCACCAGCGTAAGGAAACCGCTGAGGTCGCCGACGATGTCACGAACCTGGAAATCGAACTGGTTTGCCTGTGAGTTGTTGACATAATCGATCGTCCATTCAAGCGTATCGCCCGGAGCAACCGGCGGTCCGCCTTGACGGACATTGATTCTCCTGACCGATTTGTAACCCGTAACGGCTTGCGGAGGAGCAGTACACACTGTTCCCGCGGGGACCATTGCCGCGTTCAAAAGCATTCGCTGTCCGTTGAGCTTCGCGATTTCCGAGTCGGTTTCGACGCCGTCATCGTCGCGGGCGTAGTTATGTCCGCCCAATTCGAACACGACGCCACCGACCGGACCGCCGATCTGAGAAGCCGTGGCAACAAACTTATCTGAGTTTGCGCCGGTGTTGACAACAGAGACCGTGTTGTTGTTAACCGGGCCGCTGCCGGCTGAATACGCATACTCGGTCACCGCGCCGTCCTGGTCGGCCAGCAGGCCAATGAACTGGTTGAACGGCATCGAACCCGCCGGGAAAGCAAATGCGTTGCTGTTGATCTCGTTGTTCGGGGGGTTATTCGACGAATAAATGAAATACCCCGGAGCGCTCGCCTGAAAGCGTCCATTGGCATCGTTCTCAAAGGTGTTGACCGAAGCGCACTGCAAAAGGAGGTTTCCGCCGCTCTGCACGAATTGCCTATATGTGTTTACAAAGGTCGCATTGGTCGAGTGCGCCTGCGTCGCCAGCGTGAAGCACGCTCCTTGATTGCCGATGTCGCCGACATTGGACGTGTAATTTGGGATGCCGGCCGCGTCAAAGATCGACTGATGCACGCCGCTTCCGAAGTTACCGCCGTCCGGGCCAATGGCGATCTTCGGCTTATGCGTCATGTTGTACCGGACGTTCGCCGACACGTCGGCATTTGTCTTGTAAACCGTGACATCTCCGGTTCCGCCATTGAATGATGTGATCAGAGCCCGAAGGGCCGGAGTGTCGAATTCGCGTGAAACGACGAACGGCCCGCCCGAGAAACTGACACTTGCCGGTCCGGCCGTACCCTGTGTACCGGCGATGCGGGTAACGTTAGCCGAAAAATCGACCGCATCTTTGGCCTTACCCGGCAGGATCACCCACTTAACGGGAATATTGTTTTGCAGGAACAGGTTCACAAGCCCGTAGGCCCGAAGATTGAACGTTGTTCCGGCTGCATTTCCCTGATTGACATTGTCCATCGGGATTACGAGAGCACCGCTAAGGATATTTTCCGGTGCCGGAACCGGATTTGCCGGCGGTTGAGCCGGCAGCCCGATCGAAAAAACCAAAGTCGTTAATATTAGTGCAAGAATTTTGCGCGGACTGGTCCACGCTGCATTGTATTTGGGGGTCTTCATAGATTTCATTTGCTCCTGTACAAAAGATCAAAAGCGAAAAACGGCATATCGTTTTGCTCCTGGAAGGAGACGTCGTCAAACTCCAAGCCTTCCTGCCGTAAAGGCGGCTATGGCATCAGGCCGTAATCGCAGATGTATCCGCAAGACGGCTAGAGGCGCAATCGTTTGTAATCGGCGGCGTAGGCCGCATATTACTCGCTGGAAAATATTGCTTATTGAAGCTTTTAACATAACTAAATTTCAAAGTAAACCCTTTTTTTTGTATATAGTTGACTTCAGTTTCTTCAATCAGTGGGCGAAGCGACGAAATCTACTTCGACGCCGAATGGCATAAAAGTAACAGAATTCGTAGGTGTGTAAGGTTGCATACACAATATCTTGTATTTTGACGTTTCGTCGACCGCCCCGGCCCCGCAATGACTTCACCCAACCTTTGTGCGAAAAAAAAGGCCTGCCCGCATTTTCGGCGAACAGGCCCGGTATATCCCGAAGTAGTTTGTTTTAGGCGTTTACTCTAGTTCATAGGCGTGCCGACAAAGGCGGCGGCCGTAAAGTCCTCGCCCAAAGTGAATGAATAAGGACTATTGGCGAAAACGTAACGTTTGTTTTGAATCCCAAGAGTATAGAATTCGCCGACCTCGACATTGCTGAACGTAAAGTAGCCAAAGGCATTGGTCAACGTCACACGGGTTGTTCCGCTCGAAGCATTCCGCAGAACGACTCTCATATCCTTAAGCGCCCGGCCGTCGTTTCTGATCACTTGTCCCGATACTACGGCCTCCGCGGCGGTAGGGCCCGTTGGTGCCGTGAACACCATAAGATTTGGCGAGCCGTCGTTCGTCTGGTTCACAGGGACGCTGCTCGCATCTCCGAGCAATGCGTTGGTGGCCTGAGCCGGTGAGGCCGCCGGATTATCCTGAAGATAAAGGGCAACTGTCCCGGCTACGTGCGGAGTCGCCATCGACGTGCCGCTGGCGGTGAACGATGCAAAATCATTCCAGTACCAGGCCGAAACTATACTTACGCCCGGAGCAAATAGATCGACACACGGACCGAAATTCGAAAAAGCCGCCTTTATGTCGGACTGATCGGAAGCTCCGACAGTGATCGCACCCGGAAGACGCGCCGGCGATACATCGCACGCACTGGCATTCGAGTTTCCCGCCGCTACTACGTAAGTTACGCCGGAATCGATCGAGCCCTGAACCGCAAAATCCATTAAAGGCGAGGCACCGGCTCCCATGCTCATGTTCGCGATAGCCGGTGACTGATGGTGGGCCGTAACCCAGTCGATACCTTCGACGGCACTCGCAACCGTTCCTATTCCGTTGCACGCGAGCACCCGCACCGCGTGAATGCGGACACCTTTGGCCACGCCATAATTGGTTCCGCCGATCGTCGCCGCCACATGCGTGCCGTGACCGTGGCAGTCCTGGCCGTTCTGGCCGTCGTATACAGAGTCATAATCCGCCGTGGCCCGGCCGCCGAACTCCGAATGAGTTGTCCTGACGCCGGTGTCGATCACATAGACATGAACTCCGCTGCCCGTTTTGACGTAGTTGTAAGAGGTGCTCAGCGGCACATTGCGCTGATCTACCCGATCGAGGCCCCACGGGGCATTGTTCTGTGTCGTTTCGATCGAAACGTAGGAATCCTGTTCGACAAACATTACGCGCGGATCGCGGCTTAGTTCCTGGGCCGCTTTGTCCGTAATTTCGACCGTGAAGCCCTGAAGCGCGTGGCTGAATACCTTCTCTACGCGGCCGCCGAAATCCGACGAAACGCGATTCGCGATCTCTTCGGAAGATGTTCCGTCCTCAGAACGAAAGGCGACGGGGTCAGGGGCTACGATATAGCGGTTAGGGACAGGATTCGAGCTTCGTCTGAATTTCGATTTCTGTCCTTCGGTCTTCGAGGGGATAAGCGTTACGGCTGCTGCTCCGACGGCAATAACCGCCAAAAGGATCCAGATTTTTTTCATTTGATACTCCGGGAAAGTTAGGAAAGATTTTCTATGGAGGCCTTGTTGACTTTGGTGTGACTCGACGTGTGAGGTCGCGTAGTCAACAATGTATAATAATCAACAACAATCGTCAACACTTTTTTCTCATATTGACCAGAAAAAATGGGCGTTTCGGTCAGATTGAACGAATTTTTTTCGAATTCTTTTTTTCCTGGAAAAGGGTTAGAATTGACAATTATGCGACACGGATTTTGAGTGTTTTCGGAGGTAAAATGGAAGAAATTTTAAGCGGGCTCGCCGGCAAGAAAATTGACGTGAATTGCGGCTCGAACGTGATGTATAGCGGCCAAGTGGTCACCTCGACCGGTGGAATCCTGAAGTTAGAGAACGAAGACGGCGAGGATATCTTCATTGCCATCGACAAGATCGCCGCCTTTTCCGAACGCAAAGATCACTTATCCCGCCCCGGATTCATCGCATAAAAAAATGAGGCCGCCTACTCAGGCAGCCTCATCAGCAGCGCAATATATGGGGCTAGAACTGTTGTTTACCGTAAGCAACAAAATCGACATCCGTTAAGTTATCGAAAAGCGAGATGGCACGTTGGGCTTCGTCGAAGCGGTAACGCTTGTGGCTAACGGAAAGTAAATAAAATTCATTTACATCCAGTTCGCTAAATTGGTAATACCCGAACGAATTCGTCATTGCCATACGCGTCTCGCCGCTGCTTCCGTTCACAAGGGTGATCCTTGCCCGCGGAACCGGGTTGCCTTCGCTATTTACAACGCGGCCGCTGATCGAGCCGTCTGCCGCGGTCGGCCCGCCGTTAAGTCCATAACAAAAAACTACGTGGCTGATGCCGCGATTGTCTCCCGTATTGAGGTCGGTGTCGGCGAACGTAAAAGGGCTGTAAGGATAAACGTAAGAATCGGGTCCTGCCTTTATTATCACCGCCGTGATCTGGACGCCCGAGTTGAACGAGATCATGCGGGCCGGGCTGTTGGCCGTCGAAAAAGTAACGGACCTGAACGGGTAGCTCGGTCCGCCGCCCTGGAGCGTACGCGGGAAGAAAGCTCCCAGGTCCTGGGTAAATGTATAAGAGCCGTTCGGCAGCGTGTTATCGGCAGCCTTATCGAATTTGATCCCCCAGTCTTCGGTAATGTGACCAAAGGCCGGAAGGGCCGAGGCGTTCAGGTCGGCGCAGGTCGTATTCTGACCTGCAAAAATCACGGCCGCTACCGCCGACTGCGGCGTCTCGGGTGAAGGTTCACTTTTTTGAAAACCCGATTTAACGGATTGTCCAAATCCAAGATTTGCCAGAACAGAAAAGCAAAACAAAAACGATAAGATCCGGGAAAACGATCGATAAACGCTGGGGGTACTTCGCGTGTGGTTCATGGGAAACTCCTCTACAGCCACTAGTGGGGCAGTAAGTAAAAAAAGTCATCGCGATAAATAACTAATGCTCGGCGAATTCCAGACAATAGTAGGGTCGTAAGCCTATCGCGATACAGACATCGGGGTTAATCGAATGCCTAAGTTTAACAAATCCTAACTGACAGTCAATCAGTTCTTGGCATAGATCGGTCCTTTAATGTGGCCGCTCAAAGCCGTGTTCGCTTTAATGCTCGTATATATCTGTAATCGACCGCTGGTTCAGAAAAAATGAGTTTTTTTTCTGGCGCGCCAAAAAGCGGGCCGAGACAAACGTCCGGGCCCGCTTTATCGCGAACTCGCTATCGTGGAAGGCATCGGCGCTACCTCTCGACGATGAGATCCGGCGAAACCATATTATCCGTTAAGGCAAATGATCGAGTGCCATCGACGATGGTGTATTTTTTCGACGGCTCTACACGTAATATATAGAAACCCGACACAGGAATGTCGCCAAAGGAGTAGTATCCGAAAGAACTTGTTGCCGTAGTGCGAACTTCTCCTGTCGCCGCATTGATAAGCGAAAGTCTCACGCCTCTGACACCTGTGCCGGCCGAGTTCGAAACACGCCCCGAAACGGTTGCGTTTGCGGCGGTCGGCGAGCGTTCCTGACTTGTAAATATGCATTCGACCTGTTCACCTGCCTCAACGACAATGTTTGCGGAGCGATTTTGCAGATTGACGGTCGTGTTTTGAACATTTGGAACACCGCCACCCGTTTCCGAGCACTGGATCGAGATCAGTTCCCAACCGTAGGCCGGAGCCTCGGTCACGGATACGGCGTTGGCCGCACCGAATGCGTGGATACTGGATTCTACAAAAGTGTCGTTGGGCGTGGCGTTGTTGTACAAGACAAAGCTCGGAACGCTGAGGTTGGTTGCGTTGTAAACGAACGATGCTACGGACGAAGCTCCGCCGTTTTGGGAATTACCTCGTTTCTTTATTATCACCTGGCCCGGCGGTGTTGGCGTTGGGGTCGGCGTAGGCGTGACTGTCGGTGAGGGAGTCGGTGTAGGTCCGGAGCCGGAAGAGTCGAGACGGGAGTAAAGCAGTTTGTTTGGCGAACCCGCTCCAATGTCGGTCAAAACACCGCTGGTTGCGCTATTCAGGATCGCCTGCGTAACGGCATTCGGGCTCGCGAGCGGATTCGATTCGAGATAGAGTGCGGCCGCTCCGGTCACGTGGGGGGCGGCCATCGAAGTGCCGCTCAATACGGTCGTTGCCGAATCGCTTGCCGTGCCGAGAGAGGTTATCGACGTGCCGGGAGCAAAAATATCCACACACGAGCCGTAGTTCGAATACAACGCACGTGCGTCGGTATCATATGATGCGCCGACCGTGATCGCGTTCGGGACCCTGGACGGCGAGTAATTGCAGGCGCTTGCCGAGCTGTTTCCAGCCGCGACGACAACCGTCAGACCGGATGCGACGGCATTCGTGATGCCCGCGTCGAGCGCGTTCGACGTTCCCGTAAAACCAATACTTATATTTGCGACTGCCGGATTGATCCTGTTTGCCGCGACCCAGTCGAGCCCATTTAATACCAATGAGACCGAGGTCGCGCCCGAGCACATCGTAACGCGAACGCCATGTACCGAAACGTTCTTCGCCACGCCGTAGGTCGAGCCGCCGATGGTTCCGGCCACGTGCGTGCCGTGTCCGTTACAGTCGTAACCGTTTTGTCCGTCGTTTAACGCATCGAATACGATCGACGCCCGGCCGCCGAAATCTGCATGGGTCGGGCGAATTCCCGTGTCCACCACGTATGCATGGACTCCCAGACCGGTCGGCGTGTAACCGTAAATACTGTTCAACGGCAGTGCCCGCTGATCGATCCGGTCAAGTCCCCAACTGGCCGCGGATCCTTCTGTCGCGACCATCATAAAGGAATCTTCCTCGACAAAACTTACGTTTTCGTCCGCGCTCAGGCGCTCCGCCTGGGCGGGAGTCATCTCGGCGGAGAATCCCTTGATCGCGTTGGTAAATATTTTGTCGGCGGAACCGCCGTACTGTTCGGCAAGATAGCTCGCCTCTGATTCTACCGCTTCCGCGGACGGCCGCGCGCCGTCACCCGACTCGTTCAAAACCACGATGTACCGGTTCACGATCGGTGTCGAGGATTTAAAGAACTTGATCTTTTGGCCCGCCGTCGGTCGTGTGATAAGGAATGCGCCAGCCAGGCCGATAATGGAAACGATCGACAGAACGAGGATTCTTTTCATTGAGGAAATTGCTCCGGAAGGATGAGTATCCGACTGAATCGGCGGATCTGCTCGGTTAGAGAAAGTGAGGTTTGTCTATTGTGCCCGGTAGAAACGGCACAACTATAAAGTACAACTGTGACAGGTGAGTGTCAACAAGTTTTATACACTGAAAGGCTGATTTTACGGGCTTTTAGGTCAACTTGACCGATTTCTCGGCCACGGGATTTTTGAAAAGAAAAAAGACGTCGGCACCGCACCTCACGCTGCAAAAGCCCGCACTAAGGTAAGGGCGAAATGTTCAGCGTTGATCGAATCGCCCTTACTAACGTGCGCCCTTACTAACGAGTGACACCGAAACCGTCTTTTTAGAGACGGCTTCTGCATTTTGCGGTCCGAAATTTCAAAGAACGACGGTTTTTACCGAACCGATCATACCAAATGTTGCGTGTGATGGCAATGGTTTTATGTATGAAACAACCACAGATGGAGAATAGCTTTCGCGGCGGCGATTTTTTAGTATTGAGTTAGATGATCGATATCAATTCTTATGACCATATCCGCGGCGGCGGGAGCGGGTTTTTCGAGATGCCGCGCGGGCTGATCGCCGTTTGGGGAAAAGAGGCCGTGCCGTTTATGGACGGAATGATCACGAACGACGTGAAGACGCTCGAGGACGGGCAGCAGATGCTTGCCGCCTTTCCGAATGCCCAGGGAAGAATGCTGGCTGTCGTTCGTATTCTGCGGCAAGGCGACCGTTTCCTGATCGAGACTGAAGAAGCGACGCGGGAAAAGGTGTTCAATAACTTGTTCCGGTTTACTTACGCGGGCGATTTTTTCGTTGAGGACCTGTCGCGGCAGTTCGAATATTTTGAAGTTTTTGAAGAGTTTCCCGCAAAGCCGCAAAGCGGCAAAGTTTGGGAATCGTCCGGCTTGGTTGGCGGCCATATATTTTCAGGCCGTTCGACAGTTGGGTATTTTGTTCCGGCGGATGATGCAGAAAAGTTTAGGTCCAACCTTATCGCCGCCGATGCGATAAAGATCGACGACCAGCTTTACGAAATGCTCCGCATCGAGTCGGGCATTCCAAAATACGGCGTCGATATGGACGAAACGACAATTGTTCCCGAACTCGGCCTCGATGGCCTTATCTCCTACAACAAAGGCTGTTACATGGGCCAGGAAATAATCGCCCGCATCCACTTCCGCGGCCATGTCGCCAAGCAGTTAACCGGACTGATTCTTAGCTCCCCTCCTTGCGAAGAAGGGGTGGCAGCCGCTTCGGCTGACGGGGTGGTTCTTTCCCCCGAAGCGGAACTCAAGTCGCCGGATGGCAAAAACGCCGGTCGGATCACATCGGTTATTTATTCGCCGACGCTTGATCAGCAAATAGCACTCGCGTTTGTGCGATTTGACTATTTAGCCGAAGACACAGTTTTAAGGTCGAGTGGAATGAATCTGGTAGTAAAGAACCTTCCTTTCGTTTAGAATTACAAGTATGCAGGCGGTTACCTTAAAATCCGGCAAACCGAAATACTCCTTTAGGATGCCGAAGGACGATTTTCAACTCGTTTTTCCTAAGCCATTTTTCTATGTAGTGAAGACGTTTGGGCGGAAATTTACTGATCGTGAACTTTACGAGATCGATCAGGCGAACGAAGACGTGCGCATTGAGATGAATGCTGACGGAGATTTTGAGATTATGCCGCCGACCTTCCTTGAAACCAGTGCTAAA
>JABFSB010000518.1 GCA_013140875.1 Acidobacteriota bacterium | reverse complement strand
TAATAGATGAAAAGCGAATTGAAAGAGGTCTCACCGACCCAAAAAGAGTTGAAGATTGAGATCGATGCAGACGCCGTTAAAAAGGTGTATGCAACGGTCAGCCAAAAGTATGCGAAAGGTGCGAATGTGCCCGGTTTTGGCAAGGGCTATGCGCCGCTTGACGTCGTACGGATGCGCTACAAGGAAGAGATCAAGAGCGACGTGCTCCAGCAGGTGCTTCCGGCGAACGTGAGCGAAGCGATCCTCGAACACAAGCTTCAGCCTTTAACCGAACCGCACCTGCACATCGATAACGTCGAAGAGGTCAAAGTGAACGGCTCGGAGCCGATTTCGCTGCACGTTCACGTCGAGGTAATGCCCGAACTCGCTTTGCCCAAATACGAAGGCATCGAGGTGACGCGGACGGTCCGACCCATCGACGATTCCGAGATAGACGACCTGATCTGGAATCGCCTGAAAGAATATGCGGCGTTGATCCCGGTGGAAGATGGAGCGTCCGAGTTGGGCAATACCGTAATCGCCGATCTCGAAGGAAAATTCGATGACGATCCTGACGGCGAGCCGATCAAGGCCGAGGATCTTGAAGTGGTTCTCGGCGGTGACAATATCGAGCCGGCGTTCACGGACAATCTGGTCGGAGTTAAGCCGGACGAGGAAAAAGATTTCTCGGTTGCTTATCCGGCCGAGTTTTCATCTTCCGCTCTTGCAGGCCGCACCGTTCATTACAGGGCGAAAATAAAATCGGTCGGACGGACCGAATTGCCCGAGGCGAACGATGAATGGGCCCAAAGCCTTGACGAGGGTTATGATTCGATCGCCGATCTGCGTAAAAAGCTGCGGGCCGATCTCGAGATCTATGCCGGTTCCGAAGGTGATGCCCGAGTTCGAAACGAAACGGTCGCCAAACTGATCGAGGAAAATCCGTTCGAGGTGCCGGCGACGCTGATCGAAAATCAGGCCCGGAATCTGCTGAACAATTTCGCTATGGACCTGCAGCAGCGTGGCGTCGACCTAAATCAGGTACAGGGCGATTTTATCTCGATGGCGTTTGAGCAGATGAAGTCGCAGGCGGAGCATGACGTTCGCGGGGCGATGCTGCTTGAAAAGATCGCCGAAGCCGAGAAGGTAGAGGTTTCCGATGCCGAGGTTGAAGAGGAGATAGCCAAGCTTGCCGAGCACTACCGCGCGACGCCGGAGCAAATTCGCGAATCGCTGAATAACCAGGGAGGCGAAGGCACGATCCAAAATAATCTGCGTACGCGGAAGTCGATCGAAGCATTGGTCGCGAAGGCAAAGATCACGGAAGGCGAATGGAAAGACCCTGCCGCCGAACCCGAGGCCGTCGAAGAGCCGAAGAAAGAGACCAAGGCAAAGGCCAAAGCGACGGAACCGAAAGCGGCTAAAGAGCCGAAAAAGAAAACTGCGAAGCCGAAGGCATAGCTTCTTTTTTGTGCTCTTTGTGCTTCGACTTCGTGTCCTTTGTGTCAAAAGAAAATTGTTTGACACAAAGAACACGTGATCACATATTGACGTGAATTGACAATTTTTAGAGGGCTTGCGAACGCTTGCATTTGGCTTCGAATTGTGTAGAATCGGAACCCTATTCGGCAATAGCCATAAACTCAACGAGTTATAGCCGCCCAATTAACCCTTTACTTAAACTATTGAATTTCGAGAGAACGGATATGGCACTAGTACCAATGGTCGTCGAACAAACCTCGCGTGGAGAGCGTGCGTTCGACATATATTCACGGCTTCTCAAGGACAGCATCATCTTTATCGGTACGCCGATCGATGATCAAATCGCGAATTTGCTGGTCGCTCAGCTTCTTTTTCTCGAAGCCGAAGATCCGGAACGCGACATAAACCTGTATATAAATTCACCCGGCGGATCAATCACCGCGGGCATGGCCATCTATGACACGATGCAGTTCATCAAAAACGATGTGACGACAATCTGTATTGGCCAATGTGCGTCGATGGGTGCTCTGCTTCTGACCGCCGGAACGAAAGGCAAGCGGTTTGCATTGCCGCATGCCCGCATTCTGATCCATCAGCCTTCGGGCGGAGCAAGCGGCCAGGCGACGGACGTTCGGATCATGGCCGAAGAGATCCTTCGCATGCGCGAGTTGACCTCGCGCATAATCGCGAACCACAGCGGCCAGTCGTTCGATCAGGTAGAAAAGGACGTCGAACGCGACCGCATCCTGACGCCGGTCCAGGCCAAGGAATACGGCTTGATCGATGAGGTGATCGAGCACAGAGACAAGTAAATTTAGATTTTCGATTTTCGATTTTCGATTTGGTTTTCCAATCGCAAATCGAAAATCGGAATTCGCAAATCTCGTATGGCGAATTTCAGGCGACCCGAAGAATTACTCTGTTGCTCATTTTGCGGCAAATCGCAGAACGATGTCCGCAAGCTGATCGCCGGACCGGGCGTTTACGTCTGCAATGAATGCATCGACATTTGCAACGAGATCATCAACGATGACGAGCAGACCGAAACCGCAAGTGCTCGTACGACAATCCCAAAACCTCAAGAGATCAAGAGTTTTCTGGACGAATACGTCATCGGCCAGGACGAATCGAAAAAACGTCTATCCGTTGCCGTCTATCAGCATTACAAACGTCTCGAAATGGCAAAACGTCGTTCGGACGTAGAAGTTCAAAAATCGAACATCCTGTTGATCGGACCGACAGGGACCGGCAAAACGTTACTTGCGCAAACCCTCGCCCGCGTGCTCAGCGTTCCATTTTGCATCGTAGACGCTACCAGCCTGACCGAAGCCGGATACGTCGGCGAGGATGTCGAGAACATCTTGCTTCGCCTGCTCCAATCGGCCGGCAACGATGTCGAAAAGGCCCAGCAGGGAATTATCTATATCGACGAGATCGACAAGATCTGCCGTAAGGACGACAACCCGTCGATCACCCGCGACGTTTCCGGCGAAGGCGTTCAGCAGGCGTTGCTAAAAATACTTGAAGGCACTGTCGCGAACATCCCGACCGGCGGCGGACGTAAGCATCCGCAGCAGGACTTTATTCAACTCGACACAACCAATATCTTATTCGTCTGCGGCGGTGCGTTCATTGGACTGGAAAAAGTCGTGGAAAAACGCTTTCGGAATAAGTCGCTCGGCTTTCAGGCCGACATCAAATCCAGCCAGCACCGGCAGGACGAAGCATTGGCAAAGCTCGAGCCCGAAGACCTTATTCACTACGGCCTGATACCGGAATTCGTTGGCCGCCTGCCGGTATTGGGCACGCTGAACGAGCTTGATGAGGCAGCACTGATCAAGATCCTGACCGAACCGAAAAATGCCCTGGTCCGCCAGTATCAACGCAAATTCGAGTTCGACAACATCGGCCTGAAATTTACGGAAGAAGCCCTCTCCGCCGTAGCCCGCGAAGCCCACAAACGAAAAGTCGGTGCCCGTGGATTGATGATGATCATGGAAGAGATACTGCTTGAATCAATGTACGTCCTTCCATCGGAAAAGAGAGTCAAAGAGATTCTCGTCACCCGCGAAATGGTCGAACGCAAGGCTCCCGTATTCGACATAATCGGTCCGCGAATGGAAGAAGCGGCATAGATCAACTCAAATCCTTGTCCGTGAGTCCGCATTGAAAACGGGCCGGTGTCTTGCCTGAACGTATTTGCTACACTTTAGCCGAAAAGTGCGGGTACTAATCCTTTCACAATATTATTTTCCCGAAGCTGTGCCAAAACCGCATGAGTTGGCGGAGGAACTCCGTGCCGCGGGGCATGATGTGACTGTTTTGACGGGTTACCCGCATTACCCCGGTGGAAAACTTTCCGACGGTTATAAACTTGGTTTGTTTAAGCGTGAGAAGATTCGAGATGTCCCGGTCTTGCGGGTGTTCGAACTCCCATACCACAGCACAAATCCGCTGTTGCGGACCGCCAATTACCTTTCTTTTATGTTCAGCGCACCTATCGGTGCTCTTTTTACGCCGAAATGCGACGTAATTTATGTCTGGCATCCGCCCCTGACGATCGGCATCGCCGCCCTGCTTATAAGCAAGATCAAACGCGTTCCTTTTGTTTACGACGTTCAGGATATCTGGGGAAGTTTTACCGTGCTTTCGGGTATGGTGCGGGAAGGTGGACTGGCTATCCGGGCGATCCGCACGATCGAAAAGTTCGTCGCCCGGCGTTCGTCGCACACAATTGTTCAAACTGCGGCCGGCCGGGATTATTTTACGGAGCGAGGCGTGACGGCAACCAAAATCTCGATCCTGCCTCATTGGATCGACGAGGAAATGTTCGGAGCGCAAACCGAAGACGCGCAAAATATTCGCGAAGAGATGGGCTGGCAGAACAAGTTCGTCGTTTTGTTCGCCGGCAATTTAGGGATAGTTCAGGGACTTGAATCGGTGATCGAGGCGGCTCGGTTAATGCCGAACGGGAACGCCCGAATTGTTTTTATGGGCGATGGAACGGACAAGCCGCGTCTTGAAAAATTGGTCGGTAAACTGAATCTCGGTGAACGGGTCCAATTTGTCGACCGGCAGCCGATCGAGCGAATGCCCGTTTTTATGTCGGCGACGGACGCCCTTTTGGTAAACCTTAAGAAATCGGAACTGGCTCAGTACGTGATCCCGTCGAAAACGGTCGCGTATCTCGCCAGCGGAAAGCCGATTCTTATGGCCGCGGGCGGCGCGTCCGAAGATCTGATCAGGGAAGCGAAGGCGGGCATTGTGG
>JABFSB010000180.1 GCA_013140875.1 Acidobacteriota bacterium | reverse complement strand
TTATCAACCTAACCCGACGCGAGATCCGTTCTTCATGGCGGCGGCTGTTGTTCTTTTTTCTTTGTATCGCGTTAGGCGTGGGTTCGGTTGTTGCGTTGCGCTCTTTGATTCAGAATTTGACGCGTGCGGTCGGGACCGATGCCCGGGCGTTGATGACGGCGGACATCGAGATCAGTTCGACCGCAGATTTTTCGCCATCTGAAATATCGAAGATCGAAAAGGTCCTGAACGGCCCGAACATTGTCGAGGCGCGTAATGAAGCGATCACGACATCCTCGATGGCGAGCCCGGTCGACAGGTCGAATCCGAACACAAAACTTGTCGAGTTAAAAGGTATCGAGCCGCCGTTCCCGCTTGTCGGCGAATTCGTAATGGACGACGGCGCGCCTTTCAATTTTTCGCTGCTCGAAAATAACGGTGCGGTCGTCGCGAAAATACTGCTTGAAGATCTGAACGTAAAGGTCGGCGACGGAATTAAGATCGGCGAGGCCGAGTTTCAAATCCGCGGTGCCTTCGACCAGGAACCGGGCGGTTCGAGCGGTTTTCGCCTTGGGGCCAGAGTTTTTGTGGCGAAGACGGCATTCGACACCGCCGGCATCACGCGAAACGCCAGCCGCGTCCGCCGCCGCATTTTGTACCGCACATCCGACAACCCGACGCAGCTCGTAAAGCAGCTCCGCGAGGCGTTGAAAGGCACGACCGTCGGCATCCAGTCGTATCGCGAAACGCAGGAGAATATCGGCGAACAATTTACCCGGACCGAGAATTATCTTTCGCTGACGGGCCTTTTGATATTAGTGCTTGGCGGCGTCGGCGTTTGGAACGTCGCCCGAGCGTTTGTCGAACAAAAACGCAAATCGGTTGCGGTACTTAAGTGTCTCGGGGCTAACGGCACGCGGATAATTTCGGTCTACCTGCTTCAGATCCTGACCCTCGGTTTGGTAGGCAGCATATTCGGCGTAGTTCTCGCCCAGGCAGGGCTTTGGCTTGTGAAATTCCGATTCCTGGACGCCTTGCCCGAAAAGATGACCTATTCCGTCAATCTGTGGACGGCGACGCAAGGCATCTTGCTCGGCGTTGCGATCTCGATTCTGTTCTCGGCATTGCCGCTGCTTCAGGTACGCAACATAAAACCAAAGCTGCTGCTCCGCGACGAGAATAACGTAAGCCTGCGGCGGCTCGACCCGACCAAGTGGCTTTTCGGCGCGGTCTCGCTCGCCGGCCTGCTCGGCCTGGCCGTTTGGCAGGCGGGTTCAGTGATGGTCGGGGCATTCTTTCTCGCAGGGTTAGCCGCGACTGCGGGAGTGCTTTATCTGGCGGCGATGGCGTTGACCGTTCTAATGAAACGGCTTCGCGTGTTCGGTTCCTTTAGCCTGAGACAGGCCGTAAATTCATTATACCGGCCCGGCAATCAAACCCGGATAATCCTTCTTGCCGTGGGATTGGGCGCTTTCGTCGTTCTCGCTGTGCAATCGCTTCAAACGAATCTGGTTCGCGAATTCGACTTCACGCGGAACCAGCGTCTGCCAAGCCTGTTTTTTATCGACATTCAAAAAAGCCAGATCGACGAGCTTGTAAAAAACATCGAGGAACGGATCGGTGAAAAAGCCGAAGCAACGCCGACAGTCCGTGCCCGTATTTCACACATCAATGGCGAGGCTTTCGATTTTCAGCGGCCCGAAATGCGGCAGCAGCAGGGACAGATAGGCCGTGAGTTTGCCGTTACTTATCGGCCGAATCTCGATAATAATGAAACCGTTATCGACGGTGAATGGTGGACGGGCGAGCCCGCCGTGCCGCAGGTTTCTGTCGAGGAAGACATGGCCGTGCGGCTAAAGGTCGGCATTGGCGATTCGATCACGTTCGATATTTCAGGACGCAAGATAACCGCTCAGGTGGCCAGCGTCCGCAAGATCGACCTGCGGAATACGCGGACCGTTTTTATCTTTGTGTTTCGCCCCGGCGTGCTCGATTCGGCCCCGCAAAGCTTTGCCGCGACGGTCCTGACGCGCGTGCCGCCCACCGAACGCCAGCGGCTGCAGCGTGACATGCTGGGCAAATTCCCGAATATTCAGATCTTTGACGTGGCCGACATCGTTGCCGCCGTTCAAAAACTGGTCGCTAATTTTGTCCTGGCTATTTCGTTTGTCGGAAGCTTTGTTATCTTGAGCGGCGTTTTAATCCTGATCGGCTCGATCGCGCTTACAAAATCGCAGCGAATCTATGAGAACGCGATCCTCAAAACGCTGGGAGCAAAGCGCTTGACACTCGCTACGATTCTTTTCGGCGAATATGGGCTGCTCGGATTGCTTGCCGGCATCATCGGTTCGGCGTTTGCGACCGTTCTCTCGTGGGCGGTCAGCCGGTTCATTATGGACATCAAATGGGAATTCGATCCAGTGCTGGCGGTCGCCGGTATTTTCGTAACGGCCGCAATAGTCGTGCTGGTCGGGTGTCTTGCGAGTTTTGATGTATTGTTTCGGAAACCGCTTGGAACGCTGCGGTCACAATAATTTATTTGCCTTCGAAAGGGTGCGAGGCAAGGACCGTCCGCATGTTGACCAATCCGAAGAGCGTTTCCAGATAGGCGCCAAAGCGATGGAGGATCGGAATAAGGTCCTTGTTTTCGGTGGTCGCGAAAACTTCTTCGGTAAAACGTTCGAGCGTTTCCCGGTCCTTGAAGAAAAGATAGCCCGCGGGCTCGTTCATAAAAGCGGTCAATTCTTTCCGAACCGCGGCCACCAGTTCCTTTTGCGGATCGGTTTCGGCCGCCTGGACCGCCTTCAAGGTCTTCCACAAATGACGGCGAAGCTCGATTGAGCGATCCAGCTTTAGCTGAATGCCGGGGAACAAATCGGTAACGACCACGTCAGGATCGACCAGCATTGCAAAGCCCGCAAGTATCTGCTCGAAGCTGTCGTTCAACGATGCATAGGCGCTTTCGACCTTTGCGTGAATCGACGGAGCGGGCCGAATGCCGACCAGGCCGGTCAGTTCCTGCTGATAAACCTTTTTGAGCTCGAGCGATGCCGTATAAGACGCACCGTCAAGCGAGGCGAAAAGCTCGGCGCTCTCATCTTGAAAACGGGTCAACCGGCTGTTGATAAAATTGATAAGGTCCTGCGAGCGTTCATGGACCTTTGAGAAAACAAGCACCGTCGGCTTAAGCGGTTCGTCATTCTTCAACATTTGGCCGACAACGCTCAGTGAGCGAATAATGATCGCGAATCTCGCGAGCACATCGGTAAGGTCCGCCCGGTCGGAAAACGATAGAGATTTATTCGAAAGAAGGTGCTTCAGGTCGTTCGGCAGGTGGTTCAGCCCGTCCTGGCCCCAATGCCCCGAGAACTTGACCGCAAGCGGAAGCCGCCGAAGTTTATCGACGAGGATCTGGTTCCACGTCCTCCACGCCTCGAATTTCAATGACGCCGAATCGATCAAATTTCGATTCAGAACGATAAGTTCACGAAGCTCAAGAACAAATCCGTCGCAATCCTCGACGGTAAATCCGTCCGGATGGGTCGAAGCCGCTCCCGATGCCAGTCCTTTTCGCAACTCGTAGTTTAGGCTGGAGCAAAGTATCAATGCCGCGTAGGTAAGCCGGAACTCCTTTACCCAACTAGCCTCGGGATCGCCCGAACGCTGGCTGTCCTTGGAAATCCGGTCCCAATTGCACAAAAATCCTTCGAGGCCCGAAAGCCATAGGCCCATCTCGAACAAAACTTCGTCCGGATCGCGCACGGGACGCGACGGTAATGCCGTCTCGAATGGCGATTCGTTGGAATGCGGCACGCCGGTGTTCGCGGCTGTCGGCAAAGAAGCGTTAAGTTCCAAAACTGGGTATTCCTCTAAAGATGATCTTAAAGCGGGTGGCGGGGCGGCGGAAACTCCGCTATATATTTATACAATAAATGACGGCCAATTGGCAATAAAAAGGATTGACCCGCGCCGGACGAGGCCGAACCATGACACAGAGAACATCCGTCGACAAACCGGTTATCCTTATCGCCACGGGCAATCCGGGAAAGGTGCGCGAACTTTCCGGCTTGCTTGGTGGAATTGAAATCGAATTCAAATGTCTGGCCGATTTTCCTAATGTCGCGGAAGTTCCCGAGACGGGCTCGACATTTGCCGAAAATGCTCGCCTAAAAGCGGTCGGATATGCGTTCCAGACCGGTATCGTTTCGCTCGCCGACGATTCCGGTCTGGTGGTCGACGCTCTCGGTGGAGCGCCGGGCGTGCTCTCGGCCCGGTACGGCGGTGAGATCGGTTTTGACAGAAAAATGGAAATGCTGCTCGCCGAAATGGAGTGCGCACCGGACAAAATACGCTCGGCCCGCTTTGTTTGTGCAATGACAATCGCGAACGAGAACGGCGAAATACTCGCAGCCGCGGAAGGAGTTTGTGAGGGACGCATCGCCGAAGCTCCGCGCGGAAACGGCGGTTTCGGGTACGATCCGATCTTCGTTCCTGACGGCTATAACAACACGTTCGGCGAGCTAAATGACGCTGAAAAGCAGCAAATAAGCCATCGCGCACGTGCCGCGGCAAAAATAATGCGATATTTACTCGGTTTTAAGCCGCTTTGACTTGACCGCTCCATTTTGGCCTGTAAAATTCGACACTTGTTAGTTCTAGTCAGGAACAACTCGGGGCGTAGCACAGCCTGGTAGTGCGCTCGGTTTGGGACCGAGAGGCCGCAAGTTCGAATCTTGCCGCCCCGACCATTCCGAAC
>JABFSB010000035.1 GCA_013140875.1 Acidobacteriota bacterium | reverse complement strand
CTCCAGTAGATTGGCGGCATTCTCAAACTCTTCCTTTTCAATCGACGCCGCGGCCATCGCGACAAAAGCGTGTGCGGCCGCCGATGAAAACCCGATCTCACCGACCGTTGCCAGAGCATCCGCCGCCTTGCCGTCCGCGTGCTGCCGGATCGCGATCCCGGCCAAAACATTATCGCGGTGGTCCATCTGGTCGGCCACCGCATGGGCCTTTTCAATGCTGCCTTCTTCAGCCAATTTCAACCCGATGCGTTCACGAGCCTGGGCCTGCATTCCAGGATCGTCCATCGCCTCGACAAGCTGAAGAGCATATTCGTCATCGTCGATTGAAGCACATTTTTCGGCGACGGCAATCAACAGCCGGTCGCGAACAAACGGGTCATCGACCGTGTTCGACAATTCCGCAGCCAAATCCACTTCACCCTTGGCCAGATAACGCGGCACGACCGCGAGCATTGCTTGAGCCCGCCCGTCGCTGCTTTGGATCGATTCGGCCAAATAAGCCGCGCATGCCAGCAGGTCGCTCTCTGCATCCGATCGCGAAATGAAATGTTCAGACATAATCAAGACAAAAATTAAACCACAGATGGACACAGATAAACACAGATGACGAGAGCAGAGCCTTCTTCTTTATCGGTGTTCATCCGTGTTCATCTGTGGATGTGGTTTCTTCGGACTTAAACCTTCGCGGCGAACGCGCCGCGAATCGACGCCGGCATCCAGTCGTCGAGATTTTTCGCGACCCAATCGGCGCCGGCTTTTCGCAGTTTGTTTGCCGACACGGTGTTGGTAACGCCAAGCACCTGCAGGTCGGCCCGTTTTCCCGCCATCACGCCGGGCGGCGAATCTTCTATAACCAGGCATTCCGAATGAGTCATCGGCAGATGGCCTTGTGAGATGCGGACGAGATCAATCTGCTCAAAACCTTTTCGATAGCATTCGGGATCGGGTTTGCATTTCGAAACTTCCTCAGCGCTGATGATGATCGAAAAGCAGCCGATCAACCCCGCTTTTTCGAGAACGAAGTCGATCTCTTCGCGTTTAGACATACTGACCAAGCCGAGTGCAAACTCACGCGACATTTTTCGAATAAAATTTTCGATACCCGAAAATAGCGGCATGCTGCTCGCGACCGTGTCGCGCCATTTTTGAGTTTTGGCCGTGGTGAGTTCGAGGACCGTGTCGATCCCCGAGGGTTTTCCGGCTTCTTCCAATATCGAAGCCACAAACCGCTTGTCGTCCATCCCGAGCCGCGAATAATACGCCTCATCGGTGACATCGATGCCGTCCGCCTTAAACAATTCACGATAAACATCGTGCTGGATCGATTCGTCATCGATTACCACACCGTTGAAATCCATTAAAATTGCTTTGATCATAATTGTTCAGAGTACACGCTTTAGCGTGCTTTTTCGTTTAGCCGCACGGGCGCGACCGCAACAAGGACAAGCTGAAGCTTGAACTCTAAACGGACCCCACGCCGAACAGGTTCCCACGGCCCAAAATCCCTTTCGGATCGAACGCCTTTTTCAACTCAGCCATTTCGTTCATGTAGCGTTCGCCCATCATTACATTTAGGTACTTGCTTTTCAGCTTGCCGACGCCGTGCTCCGCCGAGATCGTCCCGCCCAGCATCAACGCCTGCGCAATAAACCGTCCATAAAGATGCCGCGACCGCTCCGCTTCCGCCTCATCCTTCGGCAACAAATTCGCGTGCAGGTGGCAATCGCCGATGTGTCCGAAGATCACATAATCGATCCCGCTCGCGTCCAGCGTTTCTTTATAGAATTTCAAGAAACCCGCGAAATTCTCGTCCGGCACGGCCATATCGGTGCCGATTTTTTTCTGCTTGTTACGAACGACACGCTCGTTCACCGAAACCGGCAGAGCATGGCGAAACGCCCGCATTTTCTCACGGTCCTGCTCGGTAGTCGTAAACCACGACCGGTCGATGTCAGCGTTGTGTTTTTCGAGCAAAGCGTTCCACTGTTCAAAGAGACTATCTTCAGTTTCGGCGGTCGTTTCTTGCTCGAAAAAAATAGCTCCAGCCATTCCCGACGGCGTTTCGGGAAATTTTTCCGATATAAAGCTCAACGCCCGATCATCGAAATATTCGATCAGCGACGCATCCACGTCAGAACCGGGAGCGATAGCGACGGGGCCCTTCCGATTCTCGAATGACAACAGTCTGACTTCATCTACGAACGCCAGCAACTTATCGGTTCTCTCAAAAAAAATAATGCCGCTAAAAAAACCTTCCGGCTTCGGCAGCAGTCTTAGCTCGATCTCGGTGATTACGCCGAGCGTGCCTTCGCTGCCGATAAAAAGATCGATCGCGTCCAGCGGTTCGGCATTGTAATAACCGCTGACATTCTTTCGCACGTCAGGGCGCCGATATGAAGAAACACGAGCCGCGATCGACCTGCCGCTCTCCGAGACGACTCTTACTTCTTTCCCATCCGCAGAGAAAGCCGAACCACGTTTCAAGTTCAACAACTCGCCATCCGCGAGCACGATCTTTAATCCGGTGACAAACTCGCGCGTCGCACCGTATTTAAAGCTCCGCGAGCCCGAAGCATTCGTCGCCACCGTCCCGCCGACTTGGCAGCTCCACTCCGTCGGGTCCGGTGGATAAAAGAGTCCTTCCGCCTCGACCGCCTTCTGAAAATCAGCGAGTACTACACCAGGTTCGACGACGGCCGAGAGCCCAGCCTTGTCGATACTCTTGATCCTGTTCAGCTTTTCCAGCGAAAGCACCACACCACCGAACGGGACCGCACCGCCAACCGTCCCGGTCCTCGCACCCGCAATCGTCACCGCCACGCCGGCCTCATTAGCCTCACGCAGCACCCCCGAAATATCCGAAATCGATTCGGGAACAACAAGCCTGTCAGCATAGCCGCCCGGCATATTGCTGGCGTCGGTTAGATAGTTTTGCAAATCCTCGACTTGGGTTTTTGTTTGCATGCGAGTGAGAAACCTAAAAGGTGAACTCGAGAATGCTTTATTCGGTAAGGTCCAGCTTCTCAATTTCGGAACCGTTGCGCTGCCTCCTTTTATAAAACTGATAGCCCACAAGAAAGCCGCAACCGGCAATTAGCGCAACTGGCCCGAGACAAACGAAAGCTCCCCTCCATCCTGCTTGGTATGTTCCGGCAAACAAAGCACCAACCCCTACGATGCAACCCAAAGCGATCATCTCTACCGCCGTCTTATTCTTCGGCAGTTCGATGTAGCCTTTTCTTGACAAAATAATGAGGATCGATGCGACCGCAGCTATCGCTATCGTAATTGCCGCTTCAAGCATATTTTAGTTTTTGATCGCACAAAATCGCCTTACGATTTTAACTCAACTTTAACACGAGCGCGATACTGGCTTTACCTGTATTCTAGCTCCCTTTCCCTCAAATACCTTAACCGGTCCCTGATCTCCGCGGCGTGTTCGAATTTCATTTCCTTGGCGGCGTGGCGCATGTCCTGCTCTAACTGGGCGATGGTTTCTTTAAGCTGCTTTGGCGAATATTCTTCGAACGCATCGAGATCGAGCGGCACTTTGAAGTAATCCGCTTCGTACGCCGTCACTAAAGTCGCGTCGATCGATTTGACGATGGTCTGCGGAATTATGCCGTGCTCCTGGTTGTACTCTTCCTGTATCGCACGGCGGCGTACCGTCTCATCCATCGCCCGGCGCATCGAATCGGTTATTTTGTCGGCATATAAAATCGCCTTGCCGTCCGAGTTGCGGGCGGCTCGGCCCATTGTTTGGATCAGCGAGCGTTCGGATCGCAAAAAGCCTTCCTTATCGGCATCGAGGATCGCTACTAATGATACTTCGGGAAGATCGAGTCCTTCCCGCAGCAGGTTGATCCCTACCAGGACGTCATGAACGCCGCGACGCAGGTCGCGCAATATTCTGATGCGTTCGAGCGTCAAAATCTCGCTGTGCAGATACGTGACCTTTACGCCGACCTCGAGAAAATATTCGCTCAAACTTTCGGCCATCCGCTTGGTCAGGGTCGTTACCAGCACGCGTTCGTTGCGTTCGGCGCGCTGGCGGCATTCTTCCAATAGATCGTCGATCTGGCCTTTTACCGGCCGCACTTCGATGATTGGGTCGAGCAATCCGGTCGGCCTGATTATCTGCTCGATCACCTCGCCTTCGGTTTTCTCCAACTCGAAATTGCCCGGCGTCGCCGAAACGTAAATTGTCTGCCCGCGGCGTTTTTCGAATTCGTCGAAATTTAAGGGTCGGTTGTCCTTTGCCGACGGTAAACGGAAACCGTATTCGACCAGCGTTCCTTTGCGCGACTGATCGCCCTTGAACATCGCTCCTATTTGCGGCACGGTTTGGTGCGATTCGTCGATCACGATCATCGCGTCCGAAGGCATATAATCAAGCAGTGTCGGTGGCGGCTCGCCGGGCTTCTTGCCGGTCAGGTGCCGCGAATAGTTTTCGATGCCGCGGCAAAAACCCATCTCCTTGATCATTTCAAGGTCGTACATCGTCCGCTGGTGCAGCCTTTGCGCCTCGACCACTTTGCCCTCATTGACCAGGACTTCCTCGTGCTGGTCCAGCTCTTCTCTGATCGTTTTAACCGCCCGCTTGATCGTTTGCTTGGTCATCACATAGTGAGTTTTCGGATAGATAGGCACGCGATTTTCGTGCTTTTCGATCACCTCGCCGAGCAGTGGATCGATGGTCGATATCGAATCTATTTCATCGCCCCAAAACTCGATCCGATACGCG
>JABFSB010000545.1 GCA_013140875.1 Acidobacteriota bacterium | reverse complement strand
GTAGAGAATTTGTCCCAGCGAATCGAGCACGTACGCCGGAACTACCGTGGAGGAGCATCGTTCGAACACGATCCTCAACATCTCAGCCAGTTTCTGTGAAACACGAGCGTTCAGACCGTCAGCCACCTCCGCCAAAGAGCTATCAAAGAAAAACAACAAAAGCGGGTTGAAATTACTTTCCCGAAGGACAGTGATGAAATGAATCACGAAATCATCGGATGAGGTGCCAAAGTTGTTAGTAAATATCCGCGTTCCCCGAATCAGCATTCGCGCCAGTCGGACATTGACGGAATGGCCGTTCCGTTGATAAAGACCTATGAAGGATCGAACCAATCGCCGGTCTGTTCCTTTCGACAAGGGAGCGAGTTTCAAACTGGTCTTATATGATTTGATTGCCTCGACAGGTTGATTATTTGCACGATAAGCGTCACCTAGAAGCTTGTGTAGCTCGGACCGTCGCGGATCAAGCGAAATTGCTTTTTGAAACGAGGTTATTGCCTTCTCAATTCTACCCTCTGCTAGATTTGTGATCGCGATTCCTTCCCATGTCTCCGTTTGCGTGGCATCGAGAATTCGCGATCGATTAAAGTATCTGGCCGCCTCACCGTATTGCTTTGTTTGCAGGCATAGTCTACCGATTAAGTTCAAAGCGACGCAGTTATTCGGTTGAACCAGCAGGGCTTTTAGAAGATATTCCTCGGCGTTATCCAAATCACCGCCCGCAATTAGCACTCGGCTGTGAGCAAGGAACACGACGAACGAATCCGCGTGGGTCATCAGCGCGGATGTGCTGGCCTCATAGGCGGCGTCGGTTCGAGCTCCGAGTGTCAGCGCGACCGCCTTGGATGCAATCATCTCCGCGGTCCTGCCGCGGAGCCGAATTGCGTTATCGAGACACTCCACTGCTTCCTGACTGTTACCCAGACCCGCGAATGAAATAGCCCGACGAACAATTTCTTTATCATTCAACTCCGGGATCGGGTCGATCGGGACCGAAAAATCGAATTGATCCCGAAGTGTTTGGCGAAGTGTGTTTTCAACCCATTCAAAGTTGCTTGAGCGCTCCGCGAGTGATTTAGAAAGGCACCTTTCGACAAGGTCCATGACCGGTTGGGGCACGCCCTTTAAAGCGAGGAGATGCATCGGCGGCTCCGAATGCCGGTGCATTTCAATGATTTCTTCCTTCGACGCAGCCGTAAAAGGACGCGTACCGCACAGCATCTCAAAGAGAGTTACCCCGAAAGCGTATATATCGGCGTTACTGCGATCCGGCTTGGTTTTGTCGAACATTTCGGGAGCCATGTAACCGGCGGTGCCGCCCCAGCCTATGGAAGTATCGGAGCTTCCGACGGAATACTCATTTTTGGGATTCGGATCGCGGAATCTTATACCGTCAGCCGACGCGAGCCCGAAATCACCCAGTTTTAATGTTCCTTTAGAAGTAGTAAAACAGTTCCCGGGTTTGATGTCTCCATGTACAAACCCAGGCAGAATTTTCTGAGCGGAGAGCAAGGCTCCGGCTAACTGGACGCCGAAGCTCAGTGCCATTTTTAAGGATAGCGAACCCTTTTTGAGACGCAGATCAAGGCTCGTCGCGGAAAGGTACTCTGTTAGGATCAAGAGGCGACTTTTGTAGGAGAGAGCAGCGTAAGTCGTTACTAGATTGGGGCTGCGTCCGAGCCTTAATGAAATTTCCGCCTCCACCGCCAACCTTTCGTTTTTTTTACGCTCATCGCCGGGAAGGGCTCTATTCTCCTTTAGGCAATACGGTCTCATCTCATCCAGATTGATGACCGTGTAAACATTTGAAAATCCGCCGCTCTGAATACCGCAGATCTTTAGCCTCATGCATTCGCCATTGGGTTGATAAACATTGATACACTCCCCAATGCGATAGCGTGCTCCCTCGACGGGAGATCGTTCGTTCGAAAGAACAGCCCTGACTAAGTCTTCATTTCCTAGGGAGCGGATCTGACGGCTTTTATCTTGAAACCAACTAGAGAATTGAGAAAATCTGAGGCCGAGCCGATCGGAGACCAAACGCAAAAGTTCACTCCCACCGTTAAGAATCGTCGGGGAAGAGAGCCTTTCCATTTTTGATTCGCTTAGCCGTGTGTTCAACATCGCAGCGTCACCTGATTAGCGTCCATTAGGCCGGTAATGTCCATGACTTCGATGACCATGATGTGAACGCGAGTGCCGCCGGCCCGTCGAGCACGAGTCACTCTGGTTAACGGGACTCGCCGCCGGGTTGGAATGCGGAGATCCCTGTGACGAGTAACTTCCCGAATTGTTGCTGTGGCTGTCGTGATTGTTTCCCTGGTTATTCCCATGGTTGTTGCCACTGGCCGCATGGATGTTGAACCATTTGCTTAAGACGCCCTTAGATGCCGGTACCGTAAAGACCAAAAGTACGAAGATCGCGGTGATAGCTGTTCGCCAGCCTCTACGAAAAAGGTCCTCAATTCTTTCCATAACTTACTCCTTATTTTAGGAAATTCCTTCTCAGTTAAACCGCTTGCGCTCGCAAAACTTCATTCCTTTCTGTCGTGGCTTCTCGTACCTTTACTGTGGCGATGACAATAAGAACCGCAAAAGTAAATGCATTGACCGGAATATGAAGTCCAAAATCGACAAGACTATGAACTAAGACGCCGAAAATACCGATAGCTGAGCCGAAACAGATTGTTCGACGGAACCGATTGCCTGACGTTAGGTTCTTCGAAGCGCGACGCACCACGATCCCAGCGAACAAAGCAAACAAAGCAAAACCGACAATCCCTCCATTAGACAGAATTTCGAGGTAGTCGTTATGCGCCTGCTGCAACCTATATTTTCCGCCTGAGGGTTCGAACTTCGGAATAGCAGTTCCATATCCTCCGAAGCCTACTCCAAAAATCGGGTTGCTCTCGAACATTTCAAAAGTCGCTTGCCAAATGAGGTTTCGGTTTACACCCGCGTTGTTCGTCGTCTCAAACTCACCTTTTAACTTTTCGAAGCGCGTCACTGTTGTCTCACCGCCCACGAACGCAATCACAACGACAATCAAACCAGCTACCGTCACCAGGATGCCGGCGGCGGCCCCGATCTTACGGACGTAAGTCATCGATTCGAGAAATTTGCTTTGAAGTTCTTTGCGAATGCCCCTGCTTGTTGCTTCCCGCGTCATCATGTGAACCGCGACCGCAAAAAGAATAAGTGCAGCCATGCTGACCAGTCCGCCGCGTGAATTCGCCGCGATCATTGAGTAGCCCATAACTGCGGCCAGCACCCAGCCAAAGAATTTGAATTTTTCCGAAAAATCTCCCTTTAGCAATATCCCCAACAGTAGACCGAAGGCCATTTCGATCAAAAGCGCAAAATGATTTCGGTTGATGAATTGGGCAAAGCCTTGCTTTGGGAACAAGTATCCCGCGAGCCACGCGCTCTGGGAGTCAAAATAAAACTCGCGCAATAGTCCGAAGACTGCACTGCCCGTCCCGACCGCAATTACCAGTACCACAAGGCATTTCAGACGATGAGCGGTGGTAGTATAGAAAAACAAAACCTCGGCGGTGACAACCACGGCCGCAAAGATCAAGATAAAAGATTTTGTCTCGTACGGGTCGACACTGATGGCCGAAGCCGCACCCGGCCATTGAACGGTCTGGAGGATCGCCAAGCCTAGAATGCCAAAGAGCGGTGCCAACAGTCGTGGCTCGGCAATTCTCAAAGATCGGCTCGCGAAGCCGTCTATTATCCTAAATCCTGCAATGACCGAAACGACCAATACCAGCAGCGACTTATACGAAGTCCCAACCGCTCCGTAAGGAATTGAGAAAATCGCGATCGCCACCAGCAGGGCGTAGAATGGAACGCTGCCAAACAAGCCCACGGCGGAAAATCGTCTTCCGCTTTCGAGGGCTCTTGAGGTTATGTTGCGCAAACCTTTTGCCCCGCCTATCTTCATCTTCCAGGTCTAATCGGCCAGAGACCACTGCATCTCTTCCCGAGTCGGTTGCTTTATCGTTCGCGGAAGAGCAATTGCTTTCAGGGTTCTTCCGATGATTCTAATATCGGTTCTCCAGCTCTTATTTCTGACAAAATTTACGTAACCTCGTTTTTTGTATGGCTGTACAACCTCTCGATAGTAACGTTCTCTATCTACCACTTGCGCTAGAAGCTGTTCTTCGTTTCTCAGCCGAAGCGTAACAGGATCAGTTATTCCAGGCCGGTGACTCAGGATGTCCTGCCACGAGATGTCGTCGAGGTCGACAAACTCCGGTACTTCCGGACGGGGCCCGACGAAGGACATTTCTCCAATCAGCACATTCCAAAGTTCTGGCAGTTCGTCTATCTTATAGCGACGAAGTATTTTGCCAACCGACGTCACTCGTCGATCGTCGGCGGCTGTGATCATTGGTCCAGTCTGTGAAACCGCCATTGTCCTGAGCTTAAAAAGCACAAATATCTTGCCTTTTTGTCCAACTCTCTGCTGCCTGAATAAAACCGGCCCCCGCGAATTTAGCCTTATCAGGATCGCGAAAAAAGCCAGCACCGGAGCGACTGCCGTCAGTCCGAGAAAGGCTAAACCGATCTCTATCGTTCTTGGAAGTCCTTGACGACGGCGTTCATTTATCATTAAGCGGCTCTCGATACAGTATTCTTCTGATATGCGGCGCAAATTTGTTTTACCGTTTCAACTACATGCACCATTTCTTCGAAAGTCATGGAAGAAAAGATCGGCAGACTGATGATTTCCTTCCAGAGTTGACTTGCAGTTGGAAAATGGTTTTCGTTCCAACCCAATCGCTCCTGGTACAACGGATGCATATGAAGCGGCCTCCAGTGAACCGAGCAACCAACACCGCTGTTTTTAAGTTTTTCGATAAACTCGTTACGATTGATTTCCAAACTGTGAAGCTTTAGGCGAATCGGGAAAAGATGCCATGAATTTATCCGATCGTCGTCATTCACCGGTAAAGCGATCTCGCTCACGTCGTTTAGAGATGATAAGTAGAACTCCGCGACGGCTTCGCGCTGTTTTCTCATTTCTTCGGCACGGGTCAGTTGATGACAGCCGATCGCAGCGGCGATATCCGTCAAGTTGTACTTGTAGCCAGGCTGAACTATCTGATAATCCCAGTTTCCCGTTCCAGAGAATCTGCCCCATGCGTCATGTGACAGTCCGTGAAGGGACATGAGGCGGATTTTGTCCGCTATGGCCTTGCTACTCGTAACTGCCATCCCTCCTTCGCCAGTCGTGATTGTCTTGTTGGCGTAAAATGAGAAGCAAGTGACGAGCGCCGTGTCATCACCGCAAAAGTGCCATCGGTCGGCCGAATTTGCACGCCATGCGGCCGGAAAAGCGTGAGCTCCATCCTCGATAATCCAGAGGTTGTTCGCTCTGGCAAAAGCTTTTAGCTCGTCCAAATTCATCATGTGCCCGCCAACATGTACCGGAATCATGCCGACGACATTAAGATCCCGGCCGCGCAAATACGGCAAGCAGCGGCGTTTGAGTGCCTCGATCTTACGCTCGGCATCGGCAAGGTCCATGTTGCCCGTGACGGGGTCGCAATCGACCAGAACTGGAACAGCTTTTTTGTAAAGAATGATCTCGGCAGTTGCGGCGAAAGTCATTGTTGGTATCAAGACCGCCTCGCCCTCACGCAGACCTATTGCCTCGACGGCAAGATGGAGGGCCGCCGTACAAGAGTTAAGTGCAACCGCGTGCCGGGCATTGACTGCGCTTGCAAACTCCCTTTCAAAAGCGTTGACCTTTGGGCCCGTCGTCAACCAGCCGCTTCGGAGGGTCGAAACGACCTCGTTTATTTCTTCGTCGCCTACATGGGGTCGGAAAAAAGGAACTTGAACCGGGATCTTGCCGTTGGAGATGCCGCGAGTTTCAGTAAGTAAAGTGCTTTGCATAAGCTTTTTTCCAGAAAATTGACTCGATGGGGAGAATCCGCCGGCGATAAAACGATTAGTAAGAGCTTCGACAAAAATCTGGCCCTATTCAGGGCATTCATGATTTGCTGAAGACCAAGCACCGGGAATTAGCAGTTTTGACTGCGGCTGAAATCCCGGAAGACGCCTTTCGACTGTTTAGGGCTATTTATTGATAACAGTTGCCCGAATTTAAGAAATCTGGCAGACAGACAGTTTGTTGTGGCATTAAACGGCTATGGATCGGTTAACACAATAGACCGATTTTGATAACGGAAGGACTGTTTGCACTAATAGAAGTCACACCGATTCCCAAGATTCGCCCTCTAAAAATGTTTGTCCGTGGGGAAGTTTTTGATTGACTTTCTCATCTTATCTACGCTTAACTATAGGTGTTTCGGACGCTGACGTCTTACCAGAAGACGACACAACGGCCCACTTGACTGTTCGGCAACATACCCACGCTAAAGCTCTTAACCTTCCACACGTGAGCAGGTTTAGTGATTTCCGAGGATTCCAGGTGTTTTCCTATGTACGCGTGGCTGAATTTAAAACAGGCCTTTTTTTTACTTATTACCCTAGGCACGCCCTTGGTTTTACAGGCGCTTTCGATTCATTATCCAGATGCACGACCCTTGATAGCCGACGATATCGTTCCGACCGTAAGATTCAACGGTCTTCGTCATTACTCGCGGACTTCCCCGCAAATCCCTCTTTCGGTTCAGGCAAGCGATGATGTCGGAGTCAGCCGCATAGAACTGTGGATCGATCAGGTGTTGATGTCGACAAACAATGTGGTGCCTAATCTGCAGAACGTTACCGTTAGTTTCAACTGGAGTGCAGCGGCAAATGGAAAGCACATGCTGCAGGCCAAGGCTTTCGACGCGGCCGGTAATAGCCAGACGACTGCTTTGGTTGTTTTAGCGGGCTTTATAACGCAACCTACTCCATCACCTACTCCGGTACCAAATGCACTCTATATTTCCGCAAATGGCTCGCCGACCGGAAACGGCAGCTCGACAAATCCGTGGGATTTACAGACCGGCCTAAGCCAGCCATCCTCGGTCGCTCAGGGGAAAACGATTTATCTTCGCGGCGGTTTGTATCGCGGAAAATTTATCAGTAATTTGGTTGGGGCGACCGTCAGAAGTTATCCAGGCGAATGGGCCCGAATTGACGGCTATTACACGACCACCACATCCACGTCGCTAGTTGCCGCCGTGCCTCTTGCCGCATCGAATGTGAGTTTTAACGGAAGTGTTCGCCTTACCCCCGGCAATCAGGCCTATATCGACAATGAATTGGTTCAAATCAACGTGGCCAACGCCGATGGCTCATATCGAGTTGTTCGAGGCTGGGGCGGAACCGCTCCCGTTGCTCACGGTGCAGGAGCTCCGGTGAAACTCTACGGAACCGGTTTCGTCGTGGATGGCGCCAACACAATCTACCGCGACTTTGAGTTATTAAACTCAAATCCGGTTCGCAGTTTCGTCATTACCAGTGGACAAGGAGGTTTTCTTCGAGACGGTGACGGAATCAACGTGGTTGGCGACGATCTGAAATTCATAAATCTCGTCGTTCATGACAATCTCGACGGCTTTTTCCTGACCGAGGGTGCCGCCAACACCGAAGTATACGGCTGCATTATTTACAATAACGGACACGTTGCGAGCGACCGGCCTCACGGGCATGGCTTGTACATTCAAAATGACACCGGTCGAAAGCTGATATCGAATGTCATCAGCTTTAACAATTTTGCCCTTGGCATGAAGGCTTATGGTGCAAGCGTCGGTAGAGCCAACAGCGTATACTTTGACGGCGTGATCAGCTTTAACAATGGGTCCCCAGGTTATTTTCCGGGTAATCCGACCTCATTTCCGAATGGCATCAATCGACGTTTTGGAAATCTCGAAGTCGGCAGTGACGATACGCCGTCGAACGACATCTCGATCATCAATTCAAGCCTTTACCATAAGGCAGGCACCGAGGTAGAGATTCCAGGTATTTGGCTTGGCCGCAACCCCGCGGGCGGAAATACGAACGCGGTCATTAGAAATAACTACGTTGTCGAACCGAGCGATGCCATAACTTTTAATTATTGGAGCAATGTTCAGGTGACGGGGAATACGTTTTACCAACATGAGGGTTCGTTCGGCAAAATTGTATTTCTTAAAAGTACGAATTCAGGCTTTACCTGGAACAACAACACCTATTTTGCTCCTGCGGCAATTCTGAATTGCCCAACGGAACAAAAACGTGCCCCGTTCTACGCGTTGGGTGCAACGGGTACATGTGGAGGCGGTGGGGCACTGGACTTTAACGAATGGAAACAGGCAACCGGGTTTGACACCACCAGCACATTCAGTCCAACCAGGCCGACCGGCAAGCAAACTACCGTGCGCGCCAACGCGTTCGAAGCAGGCAGGGCAAATGTTACGGTATATAACTGGGATTTGAGCAGTACTGTTACGGTGAATTTAGCAACTGCAGGGTTAGCCCCAGGACAGCGTTTTGAGGTCCGCAATGTTCAGGATTATTTAGGTGCGTCGGTACTCTCCAACCAAACGTACTCTGCTGGTATGACCATAAGCTTGCCGATGTCCGGCCTGAGTGTCGCCACGCCGATTGGTCTGCCCTACACGCCAACCAGTACCGGTCCTGAGTTTGCCGCTTTTGTTATCGTGCCTTTGTACTAAAGAAGGAAGCGGTGGGGGCAGTCCGGTTGAAGCGCTTTTGCGTTTCGGGCTTGCAAAGATCTAGGATGATTGCGACATTTGCGGGAGCAGCTATGTCGACATTTATCAGTGTCCAGGCATCGAGATCGGCGCGTTTACGGACGAGCTGCAGGTAATCGCCGCTCTCGATGTAATTGTCGGAAAACCAGCTTTTTACGTTCGTTTCAGTTGAATTCCTGCGATACTCCTTAACATAGTCAAGCGAACGCAGAACCCGCTGCCGTCCGCCGGCTTTTTTGTTTTTCATTGTTCTCTTGATCAATATCTGGTCCAAGCCGGAACGAAGGCCCCATAAAACATCCTTTATTAAACTTGGGGCACGCGAAGATACAAACGGGATCTGCGCGGACGGAATGCGAGACAGTTCGTCGAACTCAGGCAGATCGATAATGGCATTCATCAGCCGCTTTCTAATTCTTTGTCGCGGATGGACCGTGGTGATAAGCCGCAAAAAGCGCATCGACAATCCGGGACTTGCCGGGTGAAACGCCGAACTCAGCCAATTTATTTGATTGCCCAACAAGAATCGTATGCGGTGAAACCAGATAAACAGCTCATCATACATTGCCGAAAACGGCGGAACATTGTCACTGACCCTCGCAAAACTGAGTTTCAGATCGTTCGCTACTTCCTCAGTGATTTGTTTTTCCGAAAGGGAACCCGTCAGGTCAGCCGACAAGTGTTTCAAGTTTGCTAACAGGCTTAGTGTTATCTCCTTTAGCTTTTCATCGCACCAATGCTTAAAAGTCACGTCGTCCGATTTCTCGAAGAATTCGCGTTTGCCGATAATTCCGCCCAAAAACGAATTGACTCGAGCTTTCCTTGTTGAAAAAGCCGTCATGTATCTGCCGTCGATGCTTTCGCACAGATCGCCGAGAAGTAGGAGGGTTTTTGACGCGTCCGACCTCGCCTTTTCGATGATTCCAAACCACTCAAAATAGTTGGCGGATTCAGTTTCCTTTATCAGCTCTTCGATCTGACTCCGCGAAGGGAAGTATTTTTCCTCTATCGGGAAGCATTCGTGCGATGCTCCGATTGCGGTGGCGCATACACGGGCGATGTGTGTTTCGTAAAGGCCCTCTCCGCCGTAAGTCACGCAATTAACTGAAAATCCGCCCTTTGGAATACCGCCGAGGATAAGCCGGCTGTCCCATCCGCCGCTTGTGGCGATCGAGAATTCTTGACGATTACCGATAGAGGCCTTTATTTCATTGCGGAGACAGTCCCAAACGAGCTTAGCCGAACTGCGCAAATCCGTGTCGGTTACGGTGCTGCATAAAGAGTTGTCATACTCGCGCTTAACGTTTCGACCATTACGGTTCCACTTCAGTCGTTCACCTGGAAGGAGCCTGAAAACTTCTTTGAGCAGCGTACGACGCCCGTAGTTGCAAAATGGCACGGTAATTCGCTGTAGTACGCCGACTGCATCCACCTCGCGGGCCAGGGCTCGGCCCAGTGCGATCTGACTTGTGCCGCCGATGAATCCATTGCCGACGTGGGAGTAGTACAGCGGAAAGTGTCCGATTACATCGTTGCACAAAGTGACGTCCTTAGTTCCGTAAGAGTAAGCGATCGCCGCAAAGCTTCCAGTCCATTCGTTGCCGAGCGGCCATTCCCTATCGCTTATTTCATGGAAGAACTCGTCAATACCGGGCTCACGAACCGAGTCCGTTTGGTTTTTGGCATAGCCCGAAATAGCTCCGGTCACTGTGCCTGTCCGGCAACTAAAGTCGGCGAAATCTTCGGCGGCGATAAATAAATGGAATGAATCGAGTCGGGATTCTTCGACATCGCCCCAGCAAAAGATGACGGCCTGGCGTAGGCGATCGATAACATCGATGTCATCGCCGAAATAAAAACAGAACTTCGACATTCGATTTTAGGTGAATAGGTAGTACTTGCGGATCATCTACCTGGCAGGCCGATGCGGGGAATTGATCTTGGAAACCATCACGCGAAGTTTCCCGGCGAATGTGCGCTCGATCTCGTCGACGATCTCAACCCGAATTTCGGTTTGGCCCATTCGTTCGACCATCGCGGCCCTGATTTCGCGGGCATCCGCATCGCTCCAATCCTTTGCCGGAACAACCCGGACACGGACGAGATCCAGGCTCTCCTGAACTATCTGAGCCTCTTTTATGTGGAGATGAGCTCCAAAAACGATGTCCAGCAGCGCGAGTTTGCGCCCATCTTTGGTCACTATCGCGTCGTCGAGTCTACCCAATATCTTTTCTACGACGGGCAAGCCCCGTCCGCACGGGCATTGGTAATCCGGCCGAGCGAATCGCGCTTCATCCATTACCTCATATCGCACGAGCGGCATCGCTTCGTTCAAAAGTCCGGTGCAGACGAGCTTACCCGCCTCGCCCGGTTTTACAGGTTGGTCATTGTTGTCAAGAAGCTCTGCAACGCCAGCTTCGGTCCAAAGATGCATCCGTCCGAATTCGCACTCGCTCATTGCGCATACCATCTCGCACAAACCATAAGTTTCACGGACAGGGCAGTTAAACGCTTGTTGCATAGCTTCGCGCTGATAATCATACAGAGGCTCGGCATTGGTAAGCACGACCTTTAGATCCAGAGTAATATTGTTGTCCAACGCCGCGAGGGCGAGCCAATAGAGGGACGATGAATAACCGTAAAGGTAGACGATTTTGTAACGGCGGATTGCATCGAGATAGTGAGATAGAAAATCCGGCCTAATATGCAAAGCCGACATATAAAGCTGATTAAGTCCGGCATTCCAAACCCAGAAAGGTGGTTTTTCCTGATTGAACGGGGCGACGTGCTGGCCGCCAATAATCGCCCACCGGTCGCGGCGTGAAACGCTATACCAGCGTCGCCAACGCGCTTCGGCAAGTGCATACCACGCCTGCAGCGTTGCACGGTCGCTCCAGAATTCAACTGGCGTTCCGGTCGTTCCGCTGGTATGTTCCAAAAACAAACGTCTCGTGTTTACATCGTCTCCCACAAAAGCAGCCTTATTGCCGCGCAACGCATTCTTTCGCAAAACCGGCCAATTTTGTAGCGTTTTCCAATCGTTACCGTTTTTAAGACTAGCCGATTCCCATTGCCTGCGATAGTACGGCACATTGGTCGCTGCTCGTTCAAGCAAACGCGCAAGGCGGCCGTTCTGCCATTCTTCCAATTCGCCAATACTCCAGAATTCTCTCTCCAACGCCTGTATGACCTTCGCTTCGGTTTCAGGACCGTAACGCGAATAATTTAGATAGTAACCTCGCAAGCTGGCCACCGCCGAACGAGCCCGGGGTGGCAGCCGATGGTAAATTTTAAGCAATCTATTGTCGCTCACACCGTTTGTTATTTCGTAGATCGAGGATTCTGCGTAAGTTTTATGAAAGTGGCTACACCTTTAGCTTTTCGGCAGTGAGATTGTCTTCCCTCGAAGCCTGCTCGCTGACAGCGGATTTTGGACGCAGAGCTCTCCTAAATAACTCTTCCCAATTGTCGCGTACACGCTTCCAAGCCGACCTTTCGGCTAAACGCCGGGCTGCAAGCGAAATGCTTCGCGTCAAATCAGGGTTCTCGATCAACTCCTTTACGGCTTCGGTCATTGCCGCGACATCTTCATTCGGCACTAGAAAACCGTTTTCACCGTGCCTGATTAGATAGGGAAGTCCTCCGACACGTGTTGCCACGACAGGCAGACCGTAGGCGCATGCTTCGACAACCGAAACGGGCATGTTATCGATGCGGTTCGTGTTTAAATAGATGTCGGCGGCGGCAAACTCACAGGCCTTTTCGGCCGGTCCGAGAAAACCGGGAAACCTTATGGCGTCGGACAAGCCAGCCTCTTTCACCATTCGTTTGATTCGATCTTCCAAGCCCTTGTCGACACCCGCCATTGTCAGCGTCGCCCGCGGGAAACTCGGCGTTAATTCCGCAAGGACCCGGATCGCCATCTCCGGATTGTAGATCGGATGAAAGCTCCGCATCCATATCAGACGCGGTTCTATACAATTGCGCTCCTTAAACGAATAGTCATCAAGGTTGATCACATTCGGAATCTGCGTGATCTCATAACCGAATGCTCCGATTTTCTCCGCCAGAAAGGCTGATGGCGCAACGAGGAAATCGGCTCGGTCCAAAACCCTTTTCGTCCACGAACCATACCGGCCAATAAATTCGGGCAAGTGTCCTCCATGCAGCACCATGATCGTAGGCAGTTTGAACATTTTGCCAAGCCAGCCGGCAACGTCGGCGATTATCAAGCCGAGGCCGCTGTAAACTTCAAGAACAAGGACATCAATATCTCTGTGGCTTCTTATGATCGTCGTGATAATGTGGGCTAGGCGAGCAAAGCGGTTTATTTTTGAAGAAACACACGTAACCTGAAAGCCTTCGGCGGCAAGCATGTCGGCAACGACCTGTCCTTGCGTGGTAACATAACCTCGATTACGTCCGAGCATGTTTCCTACAAAGCAAAGGTGAGCTTTTTTCCGTTTCATGTCAGTTTGGTTCCCAGTGTAAGCGAGGCTCGCTTTACCTGAGGATTTTCGTCATTGCTCCGTTCCATAGCTCGTTGGTTCTGAACTGTTGCCAGTTCTGACGCTCATAAAATCGAACAGCTTTCGTATTGGCGGGGTGAACCGTCAGGCAAATTTCTCGATAGCCATATTTCAACGCTTCTTTCTCGGCATCATGCATTAGTAATTGTCCAATTCCTAGTTGTTGAAAGTGTGGCGAAACGGCGATCGATAGAATTCCGTATTTGAGCTTGGCTCGCTCGGGAAGCTTAGATCCTGGCTTTTTTCTTGAGACCCGTGCCAGTAACCTTACACCCTCGCCTAAGCGTTTAAGAAAACTCGAATTAACAAAGAGGTTTGGGTGTTTCAACACCCTTCTTATGAGCAGTAGCCTGTTTTTATGAAGAAAGCCTGAAGTGCTGCCATTAAAGATTCCGCTAAACGAAAATCCAGAGCATTCGTCGGCGACAAACGCTCCGGTGGCTCTGACCTTTTTATGTGGACCGGTCAGTTGCCACAGATAGTACTGCTCAACTACGGTCGGGCCGAGTTTCGTGAGGGCGCTGTCGGGAAATGCATCGATGTGCACGCGTGCAACCTGCGGCAAGTCATTCTTATCCAAGGTCCTTAAAACGATTTCCGGTTTCATTCAGCTCTTTCGGATTTGAACCCAAAGACTGGCCGCGTCTCAGCTTTTTTTGAAACGCCTTCGTAGATTTTGAGAAGATGCTTTTGCAGAGCATCTAGGGAATGATTGGTGCGAACGTATTGACGGGCTTCGGTGCCGAGATGACGTCTCAGATCCTCATTCAAAATCAGATCGGATGCAACTTTGATAAGAGCGTTTTCGTCGCCCGGTTCGACCAGAAATCCTCGCCCATTAGTAACTATATCCGTTGTCCCGCCTACTGCGGTTGCAACTACTGGCAGACCGTGAGCCATGGCTTCCAGTACGACATTCGGGGTTCCTTCACGCTCTGAAGTGGAGACAAGAATATCGGCTCCGGCGTAGACGCAACTCATGTCCGCGCAGTCACCAAGAAAGATTAACTTGTCGGGACCTAAGCCGAGGAGCTCCGCGGTTGTTTCCAACTCGAACCGCTTCTCCCCGTCACCGGCTATTTGAAACTTCAGGTCGGTGTGCGGAAATTTCTCTTTCAAAATAGATGCTAAACGAACGAAACGTTCCGGCCTTTTATTTTTGTCCAATCGTCCCGCGAAGAGAATATTCAATCCCGGGCGCAACAATCCCTTTGTCGATCCATCTTTGGTTTCGACGACATTGCGGACAAACTCGATCTTTGCCGTATCGAAACCGCGTTCAAGCAGCCGGCGACGAGCCGTGTCCGAATTGGTAATGAGCATGTCAGGTAACGAAACCTGCAACCTACCCGTAATCCTATGACTTTGGATTTCGTAAACTAGATCACTTCGAACTGCTCCAATGCTCGGGATTCTCAATATTTTCCCCGCGGCTCCCGCATATACATTTGTGTAAAAATGCGAGCTTTGGATAATGTCGGCGCGAGTTTCGCGCAACGCCCGAACAATATTTGAAAGGCGCGACAGTCGGTATTTAGGGCTGCCGACGTGCCTAACATCGAAGCCCAAATTTATTATTTCTTCCTCATAAGGTTCGCCTCTTGTTAAACACAGGACCACCGCCTCTATTTCAAGCTTTTGCAAGGCCTGAAGCATGAAAACAAGCTGCTTTTCCGCTCCGCCGCGAGCTAGTGTTCCAACTACAAAACCAATTCTCATTTACGATTTAGTCAAAAACCCTCGTGGTCCTCCAACGACGACAGCGAGTCGACTTTCCATGATCGGCGTAAAGTTTCGCCGATCGACTCACGCCAGTTTTCCAGCGAATATTGCTGAGCTTTCGCTACGGCTGCGGCCGACATCAACTCGTATTTTTTTGCATCCGAGAAAATGACTTTGACGGCCTCCGCCAAATTCTCTTCCGTCGGCTTGCCAAGCAAAATGCCGCATTCTTCGCCGATAAGATGAGGCAAAACCGACACTCTTGTCGTAACGACAGGCAGTCCGCAGGCTAGGGCTTCCAATACGACCTTCGGAAAGCCCTCGGATGCCTCGGTCGGAAAACAAAACACATGGGACCGCTTCATTGCCTCAACAACCTTTAAC